>CAUPXG010000001.1:300000-434974 GCA_963515155.1 Streptococcus oralis
CTATCAAGCGTGAGTATGACTTCCCTCAAGTTGGACAGAAAGACATGTATCTCCTTCACCATGAAGAAATCGAATCACTTGCCAAAAACATTCCAGGTGTTAAACGCATTCGTTTCTTTATGACCTTTGGGCAATCTTATCTAACGCACATGAAATGCTTGGAAAACGTTGGTCTCCTTCGTACGGATGCTATTAACTTTAATGGACAAGACATTGTGCCAATCCAATTTTTGAAAGCCTTGCTTCCAGACCCTGCAAGCCTTGGCCCACGCACTGTTGGAAAGACCAATATCGGCTGTATCTTTACAGGTGTCAAAGACGGTGTTGAAAAGACCATCTATATCTACAATGTTTGCGACCATCAGGAATGTTACGCAGAAGTTGGGTCACAAGCAATTTCTTACACGACAGGCGTTCCAGCCATGATTGGTACCAAATTAGTGATGAACGGAACCTGGAAACAACCTGGAGTTTATAACCTTGAAGAATTGGATCCAGATCCATTCATGGAAGCTCTGAATGAGTACGGCTTGCCATGGGTTGTGGTTGAAAATCCACAAATGGTGGACTAATGAAGTTAGAACAAGTACCCACACCAGCCTATGTCATTGACTTGGCCAAGTTAGAAGCCAATTGCCGTATTTTACAGCAAGTTCAGGAAGAAGCGGGCTGCAAGGTTTTACTGGCCCAGAAGGCTTATTCTCTCTACAAAACCTACCCCATGATTAGCCAGTATCTGTCAGGTACAACGGCTAGTGGTCTCTATGAGGCTAAGCTAGCTAGAGAAGAATTCCCAGGAGAAGTCCATGTCTTTGCACCTGCTTTCAAGGATGCAGACTTGGAGGAATTGCTGGAGATAACGGACCATATCGTCTTTAACTCAGAGAGACAATTACGAAAATATGGTCCACGTTGTCGTGAAGCTGGTATCAGTGTCGGTTTGCGCCTCAACCCTCAATGTTCTACTCAAGGAGATCACGCGCTCTATGACCCTTGTGCTCCGGGATCTCGGTTTGGAGTTAGCCTAGACAAGATACCGAGTGATTTGCTGGACTTGGTGGATGGCCTTCATTTTCACACACTTTGTGAGCAGGGAGCAGATGATTTAGAGACAACTTTGAAAGCTGTAGAAGAACAGTTTGGACCTTATTTACATGAGGTCAAATGGCTCAATATGGGTGGCGGCCACCACATAACGAGAGAAGACTATGATGTGGATTTGCTGATTTCTGAAATCAAGCGTATCCGAGAAACTTACAATCTTGAAGTCTATATCGAACCGGGTGAAGCTATTGCGCTCAATGCGGGTTATCTAGCAACTGAAGTATTGGACATTGTCGAAAACGGTATGGATATTTTGGTTTTAGATGCCTCTGCAACCTGCCATATGCCAGATGTACTTGAAATGCCCTATCGTCCACCTTTGAGAAATGGTTTTGAACCGCAGGAAAAAGCCCATACCTATAGACTTTCTTCCAATACCTGTCTGACGGGTGATGTAATTGGTGATTATAGTTTTGAAAATCCAGTCCAAATCGGTGATAGACTTTACTTTGAAGACATGGCAATCTACTCCTTTGTCAAAAATAATACCTTTAACGGTATTGGATTGCCAAGTCTCTATCTTATGGACGAGCAGGGTGACTGCAGCTTAGTCAAAGCCTTTGGCTATCAAGACTTTAAAGGGAGATTATCATGATAGAAACTCCGAAAAAAGCAGGCTATCGTATGTCAGCAGAGTACGAACCCCATCATGGCACCCTCATGATATGGCCGACTCGACCAGGTTCATGGCCTTTTCAAGGAAAGGCGGCTAAAAGAGCTTTTAGCCAGATTATCAAGACCATAGCAGAAGGGGAAACTGTTTATCTTTTGGTGGAGCAGGATTATCTATCTGAAGCCCAATCCTATCTAGGAGACAAGGTTGTTTATTTAGATATTCCTACTAATGATGCCTGGGCGCGTGATACTGGGCCGACCATTCTCATCAATGATAAAAAAGAAAAGTTGGCAGTCGATTGGTCTTTTAATGCATGGGGTGGCGCTGTAGATGGTCTTTATCAAGATTATGAAGAGGATAACCAGGTAGCCAGTCGTTTTGCTGAGGCCTTGGAAATGCCTGTCTATGATGCTAAACATTTTGTACTGGAAGGCGGCGCGATCCATAGCGATGGTCAAGGAACCATTCTTGTGACTGAAAGTTGCCTACTAAGCGCTGGTCGCAATCCTCATCTCAGTAAAGAGGAAATCGAGAGAAGATTATTGAACTATCTTGGCGCTGAAAAAGTTGTCTGGCTTCCTTATGGTATTTATCAGGACGAAACCAATGAACACGTTGATAATGTTGCAGCCTTTGTCGGTCCTGCAGAGCTTGTCTTGGCTTGGACAGATGATCAAAACGATCCCCAATATGCCATGTCAGTAGCTGATTTAGAGCTCTTAGAGCAAGAAACAGATGCAAAAGGGCGTCACTTCACCATTCATAAGCTTCCTATCCCAGCTATTCGTCAAGTTGTCACTAAAGAAGATTTACCAGGCTATACCTATGAAGAAGGGGAAGAAGAGCGTTATGCAGGTGAACGTCTTGCAGCTTCCTATGTCAATTTCTATATTGCAAACAAGTCTGTCTTAGTGCCACAATTTCAGGATGTAAACGACCAAGTGGCCCTAGATATTCTCAGCAAGTGTTTCCCAGACCGTAAAGTTGTCGGAATACCAGCCAGAGATATTCTCTTAGGTGGTGGAAATATCCACTGTATCACCCAACAAATCCCAGAATAGGAGAAAAAGATGAGAAATGTAAAAGTTGCAGCCATCCAGATGCAATGTGCTAAGGATGTGGCAACAAATATCCAAACAGCTGAACATTTAGTTCGACAAGCTGCAGACCAAGGCGCACAAATCATCCTCTTGCCAGAGTTGTTTGAACGTCCTTATTTTTGTCAGGAACGCCAGTATGACTACTACCAGTATGCCCAGTCGGTGATAGAAAATACAGCCATTCAGCATTTTAAAGTGCTTGCTAAGGAACTAAAAGTTGTTCTACCAATTAGTTTTTATGAAAAAGATGGCAATGTCTTATATAACTCTATTGCCGTTATTGATGCTGATGGTGAAGTGCTGGGCGTTTATCGGAAAACCCACATACCAGATGACCATTATTATCAAGAAAAGTTTTATTTTACGCCTGGTAACACTGGTTTCAAGGTCTGGGATACTCGCTATGCTAAGATTGGGATTGGTATCTGTTGGGATCAATGGTTCCCCGAAACAGCGCGCTGTCTTGCGTTGAATGGGGCAGAATTGCTTTTTTACCCAACAGCTATTGGTTCAGAGCCAATTTTGGATACAGACAGTTGTGGGCACTGGCAACGTACCATGCAAGGACACGCAGCAGCAAATATTGTTCCAGTCATTGCAGCCAATCGTTACGGTTTGGAAGAAGTCACTCCTAGTGAGGAAAATGGTGGACAAAGTTCCAGTCTTGACTTCTACGGTTCGTCCTTTATGACGGATGAAACAGGAGCTATTTTAGAGAAAGCTGAAAGACAAGGTGAAGCTGTTCTGTTAGCGACCTATGACCTTGACAAGGGTGCAAGTGAACGCCTCAACTGGGGACTGTTTCGTGATAGAAGACCAGAAATGTACCAACGAATTACGGACTAGAAGGTAAATTTCATAATAAACTTTTAATATTCACGCCTGTCTTACAAAAATGTAAGATAGGCTTTTTAAATGTAAGATGGGTGTACGATTATACGTAGAAATGTATGCTATACTCTATGTAGATCAAAAAGAAAGAGGTTTATTATGAAAAAATGGAATGCGACACAGTTGAAGTATCTGATGGCGGCAGTAATGGTTCTAGACCATATTCCGCATATTACCGGGATCGTTTCTCCTTTGTGGGAAGGTATCTTTCACGCCTTGACCCGTTGTGTGGGAGTTTGGTTTGCCTATATGGCTATGGAAGGATTTATCCATACTCGAAATTTGAAAAACTACCTCATCCGTCTTTGGAGTTGGGCGCTGATCATGTTTGCTGGAAATAGCCTTCTCAATGCCATGTTTGCATCCAAAGGAGTAATGGTCAATAATAATATTTTCTTTACTTTGGCCATCGGTGTTACCATGCTTTGGATTGGTTTTCCCAGAAAAGAGCTGGATAAAAAGGAGAAGTTGTGGCGTCGGATTGGAGTTGCTGGGCTCTTGATTTTCGGTTGTCTTTTTACTGAAGGTGGCATCACCATGCTACCATTTCTCTTGATTAGTTACTCTTGCCGAAATCGCAAGGGATTGCGAAATCTCCTATATGCCTTTCTGTGGGCCTTCTTGTTAGTGACTTCCATCCAAATTTACGACACTTGGCACCAAACACTGGAAATGATGCTTTACAATTCTGACTGGCTCTTTATCACCGTATTTCCTTTTATGGCTTTGTATAATGGACAGCGAGGAAAAGAAACTAGTTGGAGTAAATATTTCTTTTATATTTTCTACCCAGCTCATCTATGGATTATAACTTTGATTGCTTATTTGCTTAAGTAGATTCAATATCCATTAGCTCCTTCTTGCTTAAAATGCGAGAGGAGCTTTTCTGTATCTGGAATTCCCAACAAAACATGTTATAATAGTTTTAGAAAGGACGAGGTTTATGGCGAGCATACTTGTAATTGAAGATAATAATGAAATCCAGGAAATCTTAAGAACCCTTCTTGCAGAGGAACACGAGGTGATTCAAGCATTTTCTGGGACAGAAGGTATCATGCAATTTGACAAAGGTGGCATTGATCTCGTTTTGCTAGATATCATGCTCCCTGGGAAAAATGGCGACCAAGTCTTGCAAGCTATTCGACAAACTAGTCAGACTCCGGTCATCATGCTTACTGCTTTAGGTGATAAAAAGCTCATCAGCCAATATCTACTAGACGGTGCCAATGATTATGTGGTAAAACCTTTTGATTTGGACGAAGTCTTTGCCAGAGTCACCGTGCAATTACGCCAAAGTGGTGAACATCAGTCAGGAGATCGAAGAGAAATTGATAACTTCGTACAAAGCTTTAAAAATATCCAGTTCGATGCGGATAGTTTTGAAATAAGTAACGCAACTGAAACCATTCGCCTTGCAAAGAAAGAGTGTCAGATTCTCCAAATGTTGCTCCAGTACCCTAAAAAGATCTTCACCAAAGAAGAACTCTATGAATTGATTTGGGAAGAAAGTTACCTGCCTGGAGACAATACGCTCAACACCCATCTAAGCAATCTCCGTAAAAAACTGCATCAACTGGATCCAAATCACGAGTACATCGAAACCATTTGGGGAGTTGGTGTTCGATTAAAAGGAGACAAGCAATGATGTACATTTTGATATCTATATTACTCCTTACTAATATTATTTTGGCGATTTCTTTGATTCGCTATCATATAGCAATTAAAGATTTAAGCAGACAAATCGAAGAAAAGATTCGCTCTGGTAGCATGAAGAGGATCGGTGTAAATTTCTTTTCAAAGACCATTTTGCGTCTACATAACCAAATTGAGAATCTATTTCAGGAAGTGGAGCAAAATCAGCTAATCATGAAGCGTGAAAAACGCACCCTAGATATGGCAATCAGTAACATTGCTCATGATATTCGGACACCTTTAACAATCGCTTCAGGATACACTCAGCAACTAATAAAACACCCCGATAATAGTTCAGAAACCTTAAATAAAATAGCCCATCATCAGGATTTGGTTTCCAAACGGTTGGAGGCTCTCCTCGAATACCGTCATTTGATGGAAGGCGCAGTCAAACCGAAACTGGAAGAACCTGATTTATCAACTTTTATAACGAAAAAGACTTTAGCTTATTACGACGTTTTTCAATCTTCACATATTGTTCTTGATTTTAACGTTGAACCAGGATTGAAAACGACGACTGATGAGGACTTGCTTGATCGAATTATACAAAACCTCCTTGGAAATGTTCTCAAGCACGGCAAGGAGAAGGCTCGACTTTCCTTGAAAAAGGAAGAAAATAGACTTGTTTTGGAAATTGATAATCTAGTCAAAAAACCTATCAAGAATATAGACAATCTCAGCAATCGTTTTTATTCTGAAAATATGTCAGATACCGAAGAATCCTCTGGTTTAGGTCTCTATATTACTGAGGAATTAGTTCATCTTCTTGGAGCGGATATGAAGCTAGCCACTGATGGAGAATGGTTTTCAGTCTTTATTTATCTTTAACAGAAGAAACCTCCTCTATATCCTAGAGGAGGTCCTTTTTATAAGCTTTTCTTCTTGAAAATAATCAGTCCACTGAAAGAGAAGAAAAGTATGACTGTTACGCAAACCGTGATGGTATAGAGAATAGCTTGACTATTAGTGGTCATAGCATAGGCAAAATCTAGAATTAAATATCTAAGAATTTCAATGTCTGGGAAAACAAGAATTGGAATAGAAAGGACGATAGAGCTAATCAGATAACCAATAAATACGGCAAGATAAGAATGAGTTAGGTAGAGAATAAAGGAGACAATCGAAAGCCAAGCGAGAAGGCATAGAAATTGAAGGGAAATCGTCAAGAGGAGATTAGTAACAAAACCATCAGGTATTGTACCAAGTCCATTTAGTAGAGTCGCGGGAATAAAGGCAATCACAAGACTTGTGATGAGTTGTAAGAGAGCGATACTTGCTAGTACAAAGAATTTAGCAAGGAAAAATTCTGTACGAGAAACACCAACTGTCAAACTATTTTTATAAAGCTTGCCGATTAGATCGACCCCAAGAACTAAACACACTAGAATAATACAGAGGAAAACGAGGTTTGAGCCGTTATTTGACGCGTTGATTAGAGCTTCTATCCCATTCCAACCATGGGTAGGAAGCTCAGGTGGTGCTGCTTGAACTGACATTAGATGCCCTGTAGCGCCAATAGTAGCACCCAGTAACATAAGTACAAAGAGAATGAATTCTGTAATCCAGAATCCTTTGGAGCGGAAAAGACGGTAAAAATCTGCTTGAATGGTATGTATCATGATTTTTCTCCTATTCTACCAATTGGGTGAAGTATTCTTCTAGGTTTTGACGGGCAAAGTAAATCTCATCAATAGCAACATCGGACAAAGTTAGTTGCTTGAGAATCTGTTTAACATCTTGTTCATTACCAAAGATATGGATTTCATTTTCAGGGTTTACAACCTTAAACTGGAGCTGGATTTGTTCTTTCAATACCTGACAAGCTCTTTCTTTATCACTTGTTTTAAGCACAATATAATCCTCACTCAGTGTTTCAAATTCAGCTTTACTGATTTCACGGATAATCTTACCTTGATCCAGAATACCAAAGCGATTAGCTAAGAGATAGAGTTCTGACAAGATATGACTAGAGATGAGTATAGTTATGCCTTTTTCTTGATTGAGTCGCTGGATCATGAGACGAAATTCTTTGATTCCAATCGGATCGAGACCATTAATAGGTTCATCAAGAATCAGGAAGTCGGGTTTTGTTAGGAGGGCAATGGCGATACCAAGTCTTTGTTTCATTCCTAGTGAGAAATCACGAAAGACTTTTTTACCTGTATCTGACAAGCCAACATAGTCCAAGGTCTCCTGAATCACCTTATCAGCATTTGGAATATGACGTATCATACAATAATATTTAAGGTTTTGATAAGCTGTCAAGTGATTGTGAGCTACAGGTGATTCGATAACTGAACCTACTCGAGATAAGGCCTTGGTCCACTCATTTTGTTCTTGGCTAGAGAAGAGGGAAACTGTACCTTTGTCCGCAAACAATAATTGAGTAATTATTTTGATAAGAGTAGTTTTACCTGCTCCGTTTTTTCCAATTAGACCATAAATATCTCCCTCTTTTATGGTTAGACTAAGATCTTGAAGAATAGCTTGGTTAGCAAATTGTTTGGTCAGTCCATGAATTTCGAGTACTGTTTTCATGATTTTCTCCTTTTGATTTATTTTTCTAACTTTAGTATAAGGTATAGAAATCAAAGAAACATCAAGTAATTCTAAAGAGTTTCTAAAGTTTTGTAATTCTTAAAAGAAACAAAACCCAGTTGATATGAACTGGGCTTTTTTTACTATAAAATATACTTCTCAATGGCACGCGCAACGCCGTCTTCTTCGTTGCTGGCTGTAACGTCATTAGCAAGGGATTTGACATGGTCGCTGGCATTTCCCATTGCAATGCCAAGTCCTGCAAACTGAAGCATTTCGATATCGTTATTGGCATCGCCCATGGCCATAATTTCTGAGGGCTCGATCTTCAAAATCGCTGCTAGTCGAGAAAGAGCAGTAGCCTTTGTCGTTCCAAGTGGCATGGCTTCATAAATGACAGGCTGTGAACGAACTCCGCTAAATCGTTGGCAGAGTTCCTCAGCAAACCGTTGCTCAAAATCGTCTGTTTGCTCTTTTGTTCCTAAAAACATACCTTGGAACATTCGATATTTGCCACTGGTCGCCTCCTCAAGGGAGATTTCAGTCAGGTCTGAAAAGACTAGCTTGGCATCATTTTGAACGATTTGATTGGGCTTGCCACCGAGGACAAAATAATGTTCCTCATCAAAAAGAGTTAACTGGACGTCGCTTTTTTCAGCTAGGTCATAGAGGTATTCGATGTCAGCTGGACTGAGTTCTTGCCAGTCCACTAGACTCCAGTCACTGGTCTGGTGGGTTGAACAACCGTTATTGACAATAACATACTCATTCTGAAGGTCCAGTCCTAGTTTTTTATAGTAGGGAAGGACACCGAAAAGCGGGCGACCTGTACAGAGAACCAGTTTGACACCTTTTTCAATGGCTTGGTGAATGGCAGTGATGTGGGCTTGCGGGATTTCCTTAGCTTCATTGAGGAGGGTTCCGTCCATATCCAAGGCTAGTAGTTTAATCATAAGACTTCCTTTTCTAGGTGTTTTGCTTTTATTATAGCATATAGACTATGAAATGTCTGACAGAATTGTAACATTTGACTTTCCTTTTCTTGAAAAACAAAATAAATTCATTTATAATATGTATACTTAATATTTAAGGAGAAATAATGTCAAAGTATCAATTTAATTCAATTTATAAAAACGATGAAACAGAGTCTACAGGTCTTCTGTTCATCAAAGTCTACAACAAGTGGGAAAGCAACTTAAAAAGAGTTTTGAAATCAGTTGGTCTTACTCTGCCTCAATTTATCGTTTTGACTTCGCTTTTGTTTCTGTCTAATAGAGAGGAATATGTAACGCAAGTTGATATCGCTCGGTTCACTGGTATGGATGTCATGACGGTTTCCCAGATTGTTAGGCTACTGGAGAAGAAGGACTACATTAGACGCGATCAACATCCAAAGGATAGTCGGGCAAAACTGGTCTCAGTGACGAAGTCTGGCGCAGAGAAGGTCAATCAAGCTTTACCTTTAGTAGAAGGGGTTGATGAAGAATTTTTTGAAAAACTATCTAACGATAGAGAAGTTTTTAATCGTTTGTTAGTAGAGTTGGAGGATAAAAATGCCTAGATATTGGGTTGGAGTTGTTTCAAAGAACCATGTTTTAAGAGGAGTTGAAGGGAATTTTTGCCAGGTCTGTCATGGAAAGGGCGGCCCCTTAAACCGTATGAAAAAAGGTGACTATTTTTTATACTATAGTCCAAAATACGATATGAACGGTCAAGATAAGTTACAGGCTTTTGTGGCCGTAGGTAAAATTACAGATGACAAAGCCTATCAAGTAGAGCAGTTCGAAGGATTCTTTCCCTTTAGACGAAATGTCGAGTATTATCAACCAGTCAAAGATTGCTCCATAGAAATAGCTAGACAACATCCTGAATGGAAAGACTATACTTCTCGACTTCGTTATGGACATTTTGAAGTTTCCAAAGACTTTTTCCTCTATATCTTTCAGCATATGAAAGTGGATGATGAAGGATGATTGATTTGCTAATTAAATGATTGTCAACTAGAATTTTGGATTTGGACTGTGAAGCGAACTTTGCTATAATAGAGTAAGAAACTTTGATAAAGCAAACGAGGCAGAGATGAAATTACTTTATACTGATATACGGTCTTCTTTGACTGAAATTTTAACAAGAGAGGCGGAAGAGCTAGTTGTCGCGGGCAAGCGGGTCTTCTACATTGCCCCCAACTCTCTTTCTTTTGAAAAGGAACGCGCCGTGCTGGAATGCTTGTCCCAGCAGGCTTCTTTTGCGATTACCGTCACGCGCTTTGCTCAAATGGCCCGTTATCTGGTCTTGAATGACTTACCTGCCAAGACCAGTCTTGATGATATTGGTCTTGGGATGGCTTTTTATAAGTGCCTTACGGAACTCGATCCCAAGGACTTACGTGTTTATGGTGCGATTAAGCAAGATCCTCAGTTTATCCAGCAGTTGATTGAACTTTATCACGAGATGACGACTGCTCAGATGAGTTTTTTGGACTTGGAGAGTTTGACAGATGAAGACAAGCGAGCAGACTTGCTCTTGATTTTTGAGAAAGTAACAGCCTATCTCAATCAAGGTCAGTTGGCTCAGGGAAGTCAGTTGTCACATTTGATTGAGGCTATTGAGAATGGCAAGGTAAGTAGTGATTTTACTCAAATTGCCCTTGTCATTGATGGATTTACCCGTTTTTCTGCAGAGGAAGAGCGGATTGTGGATTTACTTCATGGCAAGGGTGTTGAGATTGTCATCGGGGCTTATGCTAGTAAAAAAGCCTATATCAGTCCGTTCTCTGAAGGGAATCTCTACCAAGCCAGTGTGGAATTTCTTCATCATTTGGGGGCAAAATACCAAACACCTGCTCAGGATCGTTCTCAGACTCATGAGAAAATAGATAGTTTTGACAAGGCATCTCGTTTGCTGGAGTCTTCTTATGATTTTTCAGAACTCGCTTTAGATGTCGATGAGAAAGATCGTGAAAATCTGCAAATCTGGTCTTGTTTGACACAAAAAGAGGAGTTGGAGTTAATAGCACGTAGCATTCGTCAGAAATTACATGACCATCCAGAACTGAGTTACAAGCATTTTCGTATTCTCTTGGGTGATGTGGCTTCTTACCAGCTATCACTGAAAACTATTTTTGACCAGTATCAGATTCCTTTCTATCTTGGTAGAAGTGAATCCATGGCTCACCATCCCTTAACCCAGTATGTCGAATCTATTTTGCGTTTGAAACGTTACCGTTTCCGTCAGGAAGATTTGATTAATCTCCTCAGAACTGGTCTGTATACTGACCTTAGCCAAGCGGATATTGATGCTTTCGAGCAATATCTCCGCTATCTTGGCATCAATGGCTTGCCAGCTTTTCAGCAAACATTTACTAAATCCCACCATGGAAAATTTGATTTAGTTCATTTAAATACTCTTCGTTTGCGTATTTTGTCACCACTTGAAACCTTATTTGCCAGTCGGAAGCAAAAGACTGAAAATCTCTTGCAAAAGTGGAATACTTTTCTAAAAAATGCTGCTTTAAGCAAGCAGATGCAAGAATTGACAGCTACCATGGAAGCTCTTGAACAGGAAAGACAAGCCGAAGTTTGGAAAGCCTTCTGTCATGTTTTAGAACAATTTGCGACGGTTTTTGCTGGTTCACAAGTTAGTCTGGAGGATTTCCTAGCCTTGCTCCATTCTGGAATGAGTTTGTCCCAGTATCGCACCATTCCAGCAACTGTTGACACCGTTCTGGTGCAGAGTTACGATTTGATTGCGCCCTTAACGGCTGATTTTGTCTATGCCATTGGGCTGACTCAGGATCATTTACCAAAAATTGCGCAAAACACCAGCCTGTTAACAGACGAAGAAAGACAAAGCCTAAACCAAGCGACTGAAGAGGGAGCACAATTACTGATTGCAAGTAGTGAAAACCTCAAGAAAAATCGCTACACCATGCTTTCCTTAGTCAATGCTGCCCGTAATCAGTTGATTTTGTCAGCTCCAAGTCTCCTCAATGAAAATGAGAGCAAGGAATCGGCCTATCTTCAGGAACTGGTGAGTTTTGGATTTAGCCGAATAGAGAAGAAGATTCATCAAAAAAGTCTGTCTAAGGATGATATGGGTTCATATCACAGCCTTTTGTCTAGTCTGGTTGCCTATCATCAGCAGGGCGAGACAAGTAATACTGAGCAAGATTTGACCTTTGTCAAGGTTCTGGCGCGTGTGATGGGGAAAAAACTTGACCAAAAAGGTCTTACAAATCCAGCACTCCCAACTAGCCCAAGCAGCAAGCCATTAGAGAAAGAGACCTTGCAGGCTCTCTATCCCGCTGACAAAGAGTTTTACCTGTCTACGTCTGGTTTGACTGAGTTTTACCGCAATGAATACAGTTATTTCCTCCGTTATGTCTTAGGTTTGCAGGAAGAATTGCGCCTACGTCCTGATGCTCGCAGTCACGGGAATTTCTTGCACCGTATTTTTGAACGTGCCTTGAAACTCCCTGCTGAAAAACCATTTGACCAACGTTTGGAGCAAGCTATCAAGGAAACCAGTCAAGAACGCGAATTTGAGGCTATTTATCAGGAAAGTTTGGAAGCCCAATTTACCAAGGAAATTCTGCTTGATGTGGCTCGGACAACAGGCCACATCCTTCGTCATAATCCAGCCATTGAAACCATCCAAGAGGAGGCAACATTTGGTGGAAAGGATCAAGCCTTTATTCAATTGGATAATGGTCGGAGTGTCCATGTGCGAGGCAAGGTTGACCGCATTGACCGCCTGAAAGCTGATGGAGCGTTAGGAGTGGTAGACTACAAGTCTAGTCTGACTCAGTTCCAGTTTCCTCATTTCTTCAATGGGCTTAATTCCCAGTTGCCAACCTATCTTGCTGCCCTAAAAAGAGAAGGGGAGCAGAACTTTTTCGGTGCCATGTACTTGGAAATGGCTGAGCCTGTCCAATCTTTATTAGCTGTTAAAAGTCTGGCAGGAGCAGTAGCAGAAGCCAGCAAGTCTATGAAATACCAGGGACTCTTTTTAGAGAAAGAAAGCAGTCATTTGGGCGAATTTTACAACAAAAACAAGGCCAATCAGCTGACAGACGAGGAATTTCAGCTCTTACTAGACTATAATGCCCATCTGTACAAGAAGGCATCTGAGAAGATTTTAGAAGGCCAGTTTGCCATCAATCCATACACAGAGAACGGAAGAAGTATTGCCCCATACGTTCAACAACATCAAGCCATTACAGGATTTGAAGCTAATTACCATTTTGGTCAAGCTCGTTTCCTAGAAAAGTTAGACCTAGCCGATGGCAAACGACTGGTCGGAGAAAAACTCAAGCAAGCTTGGTTTGAAAAAATGAGAGAGGAGTTGAATCGATGAAGCCCATTTCCTTTTTTACTGAGGAAGAAATTCAAAAACTGCAAGAAGCAGAAGCGAGTTCGAGCAAGGAACAGAAGAAAACAGCCGAGCAAATCGAAGCCATATATACTGCAGGGCAAAATATTCTGGTCTCAGCGTCTGCTGGTTCAGGGAAAACCTTTGTCATGGCAGAACGTATTTTGGATCAGTTAGCGCGTGGTGTCGAAATTTCTCAACTCTTTATCTCGACCTTTACCGTCAAGGCTGCTACTGAACTCAAGGAACGTTTGGAGAAAAAAATCAGCCAACAAATTCAAGAAACCAATGATATCGATCTCAAACAACACTTGGGACGCCAGTTGGCAGACCTGCCAAACTCTGCCATCGGAACCATGGACTCTTTCACACAAAAATTCCTTGGGAAACATGGTTATCTGATTGATATCGCACCAAATTTTCGTATTCTACAAAATGAAAGTGAACAGTTAATCCTCAAAAACGAAGTTTTTCATCAGGTTTTTGAAGCCCATTACCAAGGTGAAAATAAAGAGAAATTTAGCCGTTTGGTGAAGAACTTTGCCGGACGAGGTAAGGATGAACGAGGTCTGCGTCAGCAAGTCTACAAAATCTATGATTTCCTCCAATCCACCAGCAGTCCACAAAAATGGTTGAGTAACTCTTTCCTCAAAGGGTTTGAAGAAGCTGACTTTGTAATTGAAAAAGACAAATTAACTGAGCAAATCAAACAGGTGCTATGGGATTTGGAAAGTTTCCTCCGTTATCATCTGGATAACGATGCCAAGGAGTTTCCAAAAGCTGCCTATTTAGAAAATGTGCAGTTGGTTTTGGATGAAATTGGCTCCTTAAATCAAGAGTCCGATAGCCAGGCTTATCAAGCAGTGCTTACGCGTATTGTCGCAATATCGAAAGAAAAGAACGGTCGAGCTCTAGCTAATTCTAGTCGTAAGGCCGATTTGAAGCCACTGGCTGATGCCTATAACGATGAGAGAAAGGCCCAGTTTGCTAAACTTGGACAACTAGCAGATCAGATAACGATTCTTGAGTATCAAGAGCGTTATCATGGAGACACCTGGGATCTAGCTAAAACCTTCCAAACCTTTATGAATGATTTTGTGGAGGCTTATCGTGAACGTAAACGCCAGGAGAATGCCTTTGAATTCGCTGATATCAGCCATTATACCATTGAGATCTTAGAGAATTTCCCACAAGTCCGCGAGGCTTATCAGGAACGATTCCACGAAGTCATGGTCGATGAGTATCAGGATACCAACCACATTCAAGAACGGATGCTGGAATTGCTGTCGAATGGTCACAATCGCTTTATGGTTGGAGATATCAAGCAGTCCATCTACCGTTTCCGTCAGGCAGACCCGCAGATTTTCAATGAAAAATTCCAACGCTATGCACAGAATCCTAAAGAAGGCAAGTTAATTCTCCTCAAGGAAAATTTCCGTAGCAGTTCAGAAGTGCTATCGGCAACCAACGATGTTTTTGTACGGCTCATGGACCAAGAAGTAGGCGAAATCAACTATGACAGCATGCACCAGCTTGTCTATGCCAATACCAAATTAACGCCTAATCCTGAGAACAAGGCAGAATTTCTCCTCTACGATAAGGACGACAGCGGACAAGAGGAGGAAGAGAGCCAAACAGAAACAAAACTCACAGGGGAAATGCGCCTAGTCATCAAGGAAATTCTGAAGCTTCATCAGGAAAAAGGTGTTGCTTTTAAAGAAATCGCACTTTTGACCTCCAGTCGCAGTCGTAATGACCAGATCCTCCTCGCTTTGTCTGAGTATGGGATTCCTGTTAAAACCGACGGTGAGCAGAACAATTATCTCCAATCCCTAGAAGTACAAGTCATGCTAGATACGCTTCGTGTCATCCACAATCCCCTGCAAGACTATGCTTTAGTTGCTCTGATGAAGTCTCCTATGTTTGGTTTTGATGAGGACGAGTTGGCACGTTTATCCCTCCAGAAAGCAGAAGATAAAGTCCAAGAGAATCTCTATGAGAAACTGGTCAATGCTCAAAAACAAGCAGCTAGCCAGAAAGAGTTAATTCATACAGCTCTAGCGGAAAAATTAAATCAGTTCATGGATATTTTGGCTTCTTGGCGCTTATATGCCAAAACCAACTCCCTTTATGACCTGATTTGGAAGATATACAACGATCGTTTTTACTATGATTATGTCGGAGCTTTGCCTAACGGTCCTGCCAAACAAGCCAATCTCTATGCTTTAGCTTTGAGAGCAGACCAGTTTGAAAAGAGTAATTTCAAGGGCTTGTCTCGTTTTATTCGTATGATTGACCAGGTTTTGGAAGCACAGCATGATCTTGCAAGTGTAGCCGTCGCACCGCCTAAAGATGCAGTGGAACTCATGACCATTCACAAGAGTAAAGGTTTGGAGTTTCCTTATGTCTTTATCCTCAACATGGATCAGGACTTCAATAAGCAAGACTCGATGTCAGACGTTATTCTCAGTCGTAAAAATGGGCTTGGTGTCAAATACATTGCCAAGGTGGAAACAGGAGCAGTAGAAGCCCACTATCCGAAAACCATTAAACTCTCCATTCCTAGCCTCACTTATACGCAAAATGAAGAAGAGCTACAACTGGCTAGCTATTCTGAGCAAATGCGTCTACTGTATGTTGCTATGACACGGGCTGAGAAAAAGCTCTATCTTGTCGGTAAGGGCTCTCGTGAAAAGCTAGAAGCCAAGGAGTATCCAAGATCTGAAAACGGAAAACTCGATAAACATACCAGACTTCAAGCCAAGAATTTCCAAGATTGGATCTGGGCGATCACTAAAGTATTTGCCAAAGACCATCTCAACTTTAGCTATCGTTTTGTTGGTGAAGACCAGCTGACCAGAGAAGCTATCGGAGAATTGGAAAACAAGAGCCCTCTACAAGATAGTTCTCAAGCAGACAATCGCCAGTCAGAAACTATCAAAGAAGCTCTGGAAATGCTAAAAGAAGTAGAAGTCTATAATACTCTTCACCGTGCGGCTATTGAACTTCCTAGCGTCCAAACTCCTAGCCAAATCAAGAAATTCTACGAACCAGTAATGGATATGGAAGGGGTAGAAATTGCTAACCAAACCAAATCAACAGAGAAGCAAATCAGCTTCGATTTACCAGATTTTTCAACTAAAGAAAAGGTAACTGGAGCTGAGATTGGTAGTGCCACTCACGAACTCATGCAGAGAATTGACCTTAGTCAGCGACCAACACTTGCTAGCCTGAAAGATACTCTCAAACAAGTTCAGACTAGTCCAGCTGTAAGAGACAAGATCAATCTTTCTAAAATTCTCGCCTTCTTTGAAACACCACTTGGTCAGGAAATTCTCGCTAATACCGGCCATCTCTATCGCGAGCAACCTTTTTCTATGCTCAAGCGGGACCAGAAGAGTCAAGAAGACTTCGTTGTCCGTGGGATCTTGGATGGCTATCTGCTTTATGAGGATCGCATCGTTCTTTTTGACTACAAGACTGACCGTTATGATCAACCAAGTCAACTCATAGACCGCTACCGTGGTCAGTTAGCCCTATACGGAGAGGCCTTATCTCGAGCCTATTCGATTGAAAATATTGAAAAATACTTGATTTTACTCGGCAAAGACGATGTTCAAGTTTTAAAAGTATAATCTAGA
This sequence comes from Streptococcus oralis, assembly GCA_963515155.1. Taxonomy (GTDB): domain Bacteria; phylum Bacillota; class Bacilli; order Lactobacillales; family Streptococcaceae; genus Streptococcus; species Streptococcus oralis_CW. The sequence goes on from CAUPXG010000001.1 coordinate 316,953, forward strand.
AAGGAGACCTCATGCCACTTCCAGTTAGAAAATCCCTGCACGATGCGGTTTTACAGGCTTCAAAAGCCGATACTTGGGAACAAGCTACCAAGGAATGGAATGAAGTTTCCTTGATTTTTAATGGCATTGGCCGTAGCAATTGTGTCTGCGGTAATGCTATAAAATACGCCTACGAACTCTTTAACAATGTCACTGGTCAACGTCTCTTTCCTATCGGAAGCGACTGTGTTCGTCATTTTCATCGACTGACTTTAGAGCAGCAACTCGAAGAGGAAGATAAGCTTCTCAGAAAACTTGAAAATCTGACTAGAAAGGCTCAGAAAAAGGAAAAAATCAAGGTCAATAAAAGCGATTTTGACGAACGACTTTTAAAATGGTTTTGGGAAAAAGGTGTTTTCAAAGCCAATCGTGGCAATCAATTTGCACCTGAGAAAGATTATCAGCTCTTCCTAGAGGTCTTTCAGGGCGGAAGTTGGACCAAGGCAGATCCAAAGAAGAAGGCTCGTATGGAAGAAGTGCTGGAAAAGTGTATCAAACCTTTTCTACTTGGTAAGACCGATGACCAACTCTACCTTGTCAAACTAGGCAAGGAGAAAATCGACTACGAGCAGCATTTACGGATTCAGGCAGAGAAGGAACGCAAGAAAAGAGATAAAATCGCCAAGCAATACGCTGACAATCTCATTCTTGCCATGGGGCCGGCAGAACGTGCCTACCAAGATTATTTTGGCTTTACAGAAACCTTGACCCTAGAAGAACGAAAGTGGGAAAAAATCCTCTTTGGAAAAAATAGAGACGAACGGGCTATCAAGGCTAAACAAAACCAGAAGGAGCTGGAAAAGGATCAGCGAATTGCAAATCAAGATCCTATTGAACGAAAGCAGAAGCAGACTTGGCTTCTTAATTCTTATTTTCGGGATTTACCTGATGAAAAAGCTAGATTTTCTCGACTCCTATTAGAATATCGAAAAAGGGGAGAAATACCCTTTTCAGATGATTACTTATCTGAGCATCTCATCGATTTTTTCTACAAGATGAAAGCCTTTGAGTTTGAAATTGCACCAGAACAAGTCCGCGATTTTCTAAAAGAATGCCTTCAGGCAGAACATCTATCATCTGCACAAGAAAGCTGGATTAGAGGAATTCTTCTCAATTGCCTTCACCCGTTCTTAAATAGGTTACTCATATAGAAAAAATCCTACCTTGTCTATGCATGGTAGGATTTAAGTATCTCCAAAGATGTACTGGTAAAGTTGGACGACTTTCTGAAAACATTGTGTGTCCATTCTTGTTATTTTTTGAGCATTACGCATCCGAAAATCAAAGGTATACAGTTGAAATGGATTGACAGCGCCATCTACCTTGTCCGACGAGACAGGAACGAGCAAGCCTTTTTCTGCCAAGCGTTGTTGGCCATGAGTGATGGGACAGACAGCCACAAAACCAGTTTGCAAGGCATATTCTCTCCTAGAAACTACCAAGGCAGGTCGCCGTTTCTGGATTTCTCGACCGACTGATGGATCAAAGTCCAGCCAAATGATATCCTGCTTTTCAGGAATATAGTCAGATTTCGCTATCAAGTGACCTTACCCCTTCAAAATCATTTGTCATTCTCAAATCAGTAATCCCATCAAAAGGATCTTTCAACTTTGGAGCTAAGACAATGACTCCGTCAATCCCTTTGTAGACAACCATTTCTTGACCTTCTGTCATCCCCAAATTTTTAGGAATAGTCACAGTGAGAGAGTTTCCCACCTTTCGAGTCTTTACTGTATTCATTGCTCCACCTCCACGAATTAGTATACACTAAGTATATACCCGAAAACAAAAAAAGTCAAGTAAATCCTTACTGGTATCAAGGATGTTTCGGACCAATACTATTTATCATTTATTGTGGTCAAAGCCTGTGCAAAAGTTCCTCATTTATGATAGAATAGGTAGTAAGAAAGAAAACGTTTTTACTACGTTTTTTTTAGTCGGAAGGGGAATTATTATGGCTACTATTCAATGGTTTCCGGGCCACATGTCTAAAGCTCGGCGGCAAGTTCAGGAGAATTTAAAGTTTGTTGATTTCGTGACGATTTTGGTGGATGCTCGCCTACCTTTATCTAGTCAAAATCCTATGCTAAACAAGATTGTGGGTGATAAACCCAAACTCTTGATTTTAAATAAGGCTGATCTGGCTGATCCCGCAATGACAAAAGAATGGCGTCAGTACTTTGAATCACAGGGAATCCAAACTCTGGCTATCAACTCCAAAGAGCAAGTGACCGTAAAAGTTGTGACAGATGCAGCCAAAAAGCTTATGGCTGATAAGATTGCACGCCAGAAAGAACGAGGTATCAAGATCGAAACCTTGCGGACCATGATTATCGGAATTCCAAATGCCGGTAAGTCAACTCTCATGAACCGTTTGGCTGGGAAAAAGATTGCAGTTGTCGGCAATAAACCAGGTGTCACCAAGGGGCAACAGTGGCTCAAAACCAACAAAGACCTTGAAATCCTAGACACACCAGGGATTCTCTGGCCTAAGTTTGAAGACGAAACCGTCGCTTTGAAACTTGCCCTAACAGGAGCCATTAAAGACCAGCTGCTTCCAATGGATGAAGTGACCATTTTTGGTCTCAATTATTTCAAAAAACATTATCCAGAAAAGCTAGCTGAACGTTTCAAACAAATGAAGATAGAAGAAGAAGCACCTGTTATCATCATGGATATGACCCGCGCCCTCGGTTTCCGAGACGACTACGACCGCTTTTACAGCCTCTTCGTCAAGGAAGTCCGTGATGGAAAACTCGGTAACTACACCTTAGATACATTGGACGACATCGATGACGACGATTAAAGAAATCAGAGAACTTCTTGCGACTGTCAAAGACTTAGACAATCCTCTTTTTCTGGAATTCGAAAAAGACACTCGTTCTGGAGTTCAAAAGGAAATCAGCAAGCGTAAAAAAGCCATTCAGGCAGAACTGGATGAAAACCTTCGTTTGGAATCCATGCTTTCCTATGAAAAAGAGCTTTATAAACAAGGATTGACCTTAATAGCAGGTGTTGACGAGGTCGGACGTGGTCCTCTTGCTGGACCTGTGGTCGCTGTAGCCGTCATCTTGCCAAAAAATTGTAAGATTAGAGGCCTCAACGATAGCAAAAAGATCCCTAAAAAGAAACATCTGGAAATTTATGAAGCCGTTCAAGACCAAGCTCTGACAATCGGCATTGGAATCATGGATAATCACATCATTGACCAGGTCAATATCTATGAAGCAACCAAGCTTGCTATGATAGAAGCAATCTCTCAGCTCAGACCCCAACCTGAGCACCTCTTGATAGATGCCATGAAACTGGAGTTGCCAATTTCACAAACCTCCATTATCAAAGGAGATGCTAACTCCCTCTCGATCGCAGCTGCATCTATAGTGGCCAAGGTGACACGGGATGAATTGATGAAGGACTATGATGATCAATATCCTGGATATGATTTTACAGCTAATGCAGGATACGGAACAGCTAAACATCTAGAAGGATTGGAAAAACTAGGTGTCACCCCAATTCACCGAACCAGTTTTGAACCAGTCAAAACACTGGTTTCAACCAAGAAAGATAAGTAAGAGGAAATGATTATGGAGGAACAGTCAGAAACACTCAGTTCCAAGAAAGAATTTGCCTTTGCCTCAAGCACCATATTATCCCAAGTTGGACGAGGAATCATTGTTGGTCTCGTCGTCGGACTAATCGTCGGATCCTTTCGTTTCTTAATCGAAAAGGGATTCCACCTGATACAAGGACTTTATCAAGATCAAGCGCACCTAGTGCGCAATCTTTTTATCATTGGTCTATTTTATTTAATAGTTTGCTGGCTTAGTGCGAAACTAACTCGGTCAGAAAAAGATATCAAGGGTTCAGGAATTCCTCAAGTCGAAGCCGAGCTGAAGGGACTGATGAGCCTCAACTGGTGGAGTGTCCTCTGGAAAAAATATATTCTAGGGATTCTTGCTATTGCCAGTGGCCTTATGCTAGGTAGAGAAGGGCCAAGTATTCAACTTGGAGCAGTTGGTGGTAAAGGCATTGCCAAGTGGCTAAAATCTAGTCCAGTAGAGGAACGTTCCCTGATTGCCAGTGGAGCTGCTGCAGGCTTAGCCGCTGCCTTTAATGCACCGATAGCAGGTCTCCTCTTTGTTGTAGAAGAAGTCTATCATCATTTTTCACGCTTTTTCTGGGTCTCAACACTAGCAGCTAGTCTCGTAGCAAACTTTGTCTCACTACTCATATTTGGCCTAACACCCGTACTGGATATGCCAGACAACATTCCTCTCATGACCCTAGACCAGTATTGGATTTACCTGGTTATGGGAGTTTTTCTCGGGCTTTCTGGTTTTCTCTATGAGAAAGCTGTACTCAATGTTGGTCAAATTTATGAATGGCTTGGTCAAAAAATCCATTTGGATAGAGCTTATTATCCAATTCTAGCCTTTATCCTTATCATACCAGTCGGGATTTTCTTGCCACAAATCCTTGGTGGTGGAAACCAGGTCGTTCTTTCCCTAACTGAGCAAGATTTTAGTTTTCAAGTTTTATTAGCTTACTTTTTGATTCGCTTTGTTTGGAGTATGATTAGTTATGGAAGTGGCCTCCCAGGAGGGATTTTCCTTCCCATTCTGGCTCTCGGTTCCTTACTTGGTGCCCTAGTCGGTGTCATTTGTGTGAATTTTGGGCTTGTCAGTCAGGAACAATTCCCTATATTTGTCATTTTAGGAATGAGTGGCTACTTTGGAGCAATTTCCAAGGCTCCCTTAACTGCTATGATACTCGTAACCGAGATGGTTGGAGATATTCGCAACCTCATGCCACTTGGCTTAGTGACCTTAGTTGCCTACATCGTCATGGATTTGCTCAAGGGTGCTCCAGTCTATGAGGCCATGCTTGAAAAAATGCTACCAGAAGAAGCAACAGACGAAGGAGAAGTTACTCTTATTGAAATCCCTGTATCAGATAAGATCGCTGGAAAACAAGTTCACGAACTAAACTTGCCACACAACGTACTCATCACCACCCAAGTCCATAATGGCAAGAGCCAAACAGTTAACGGCTCAACTAGAATGTATCTGGGTGATATGATTCACTTGGTGATTCCAAAAAGTGAAATTGGAAAAGTCAAAGATTTGTTGTTATAAGTTCCGTTTACATAATTTATTTTACGTAAAATATTATTGAAAGGATTCTCAATGAAAAGAAATAAGGCAATTGCGGTATATTTGCTAGGCACATTTAGCCAAATAGTATCAGTTTGTCTCCTTTTCTTTCTCTCGAATCATTTTTCTGTTCAGTCTAATCTATTATCTATTTTAGGAATCTTTCTAGGTGGCATTTCTTCAGCTCTTTGGGGAATAATTGTTGCAAATCACTATTTTCATATTCATTTTAAGAAGATTGTAAACGATTTTTTAAACATTCATACCAGTTATAAACACTATTTATTATCTTTTTCCCTAATTATCCTTGATTTTTCTTTTCTAATGTTTGGTGGGAAAATGATAGAATTTAGCTGGTATCTCCCATTTTTGATGTTCTTCAAATTTATTGTCTTTGGTGGTATAGAAGAGATTGGATGGCGATATGTTTTTCAACCAATTTTACAAGAAAAGTTGCCATATTTTTACTCAACAATCTTAACCTTTTTCAGCTGGGCGCTTTGGCATCTGTTGTTCTTTTACATAGATGGCTCCCTAGCAACACTGCAAACTCTACCGTTTTTATTTGGATTGCTGACGAATTCTTTCATACTCTCAGCTCTTTATATCAAAACAAAGAATCTCTGGATTTGCGTTATGACACATTCGATCATTAATGTCTTGTCTCAGATAACAATAGATACTAATCGATACGAAACCTACCTAATCAAAATTTTCGTCATCTTGGTATCCTGCTATATGGTAATACATAAAAAAGATGAGTATAATCGGTATGAATAAAATTAATATAAATCTTCAAAACCAAATCAAAAAAGATTTGGTTTTTTAAGAATTAGAAATCTAATTTTCAGTATATAGTATGATTTTTACCCCCTACTTTGTAAAGAATGATTAGAATATTGTATAATAAGAAAAAGGAGAAAAGCATAAATGAATAATTCTGGAATTAAAAAAAGTCATACAAGAATACTAATCATTTTGTTACTCGCAACCATCACAGCAGGAGCTATTTTTATGTTTTCTATGTTTGGGAAATCCCAAGAAGAACGTCGAAATAGAGAGTATGAAGTTAGTTTGGTAAATGCCTTGAAGAATTCTTATCAAGGGATTGAGGAGGTAACGATTACGAATCCATCGTACAGATCAATTCCTTCAGACGCTTGGGGGGCGGATGTGAAACTAAAATTTTTTGATGGAACATCTAAAGAACATGTTTTAGCTTTTGATATAAACTCGAATAAAATTAGGATTGGAGTATATAATAAGGATGATGAAGAATTTCAACATTTTTTAAATTCTAGGCGAGGTTGTACTAAGTCAAAAGTTAAAGTTAAATATTCGAATGGTTCAGAAGGGGAGCTATGATGAATAAATACGTGTATACAGACAAACAACTTAATGAATTGAATCAAGGTCCGAATGTTTACAGTGTTAATACTGAGTTCGCACAGCGTAAAGAAAACCGAACAAATATTGTTCTGCTAAATCAGATAACGAGTTAAAAAAGGTGAAATCAACACTATAACCACCTCCGATGGTCAAGAATTCCGTGTCGTTGCGAATAAGTCTGACCCAGTATCGGAATTTGATGCAGTATCTGTGACAATTGGCTTGATTTTCTCTATTCTACTGTTATTTATCTTTAAATTATAGTAGAATAGAGAAAAGGAGAAAAGCTTAAATGAACAATTCCAGCACTAAAAAAAATCACAAAAGATTACTAATCGTTTTGTCACTCGCAATTATCACAGCAGGAGGTATATTTATGTTTAGCATGTTAGGGAAGTCTCAAGAGGAACGTCGGAATAGAGAGTATGAAGTTAGTTTGGTGAATGCTTTAAAAAATTCTTACCAAGGGATTGAGGAGATTAAGATTACGGAACCTTATTATAGTGAGAAACCAGGATCATGGTCTTGTGATATTGAAATAAAGTTCAGTGATAATCAAATGATAACTTATGGAATTAATCACAGATTAACTTATAAAGAAAACCACGATGGCCTTATGAAAGGAAATACTGATGAAGAAATTAATCAACAATGGTTAAAACTAAAAAAACACATTGGTAAAACAGAATCTACTGTATTAGTGCAATATTCAAATGGTGAAACAGGAGAACAATAATGACATTTAATTATACTGATAATCAATTGAATAATTTAAATCAAGATTTTGCTGTTTATAGTGTTAATAAAGAATTTTCAGATAGAAATAAAAAGAAATTTGTGACAGCTATTCCAAAAAATGAAAATGAAACCAACACTATAACCACCTCCGATGGTCAAGAATTCCGTGTTGTTGCCACTAAGTCTGACCCAATAACGGGATTTGATGGACTGGCAGTTGCACCTATTGTCAACGGCGAACTTGATTATAAAAATGTAGCGGTGATTGCTGCGGGAACGGACCTAGGAAATCCTACTATGATTGATAGATTTAAAATAATTTTTTCTTATTATAGTGTAATATAGACAAATCTTATAGTATAATAAGAAAAAGGAGAAAAGCTTAAATGAACAATTCCAACACTAAAAAAAGTTATAAAAGTCTACTAATCGTTTTGTTAGTTGCATTCATTACAGCAGGAGGTGTTTTTATGTTTAGTATGTTAGGGAAGTCTCAAGAAGAACGTCGAAATAGAGAGTATGAAGTTAGTTTGGTGAATGCTTTAAAGAATTCCTACCAAGGGATTGAGGAGATTAAAATTTCCAATCCAGAGTACACAAGCCCTCCTGGTTCGTGGTCTTGTGATGTCGAAATTAAATTTAAAGATGAAAGAACTCTTTCATATGGAATTAATCATCATTTAAACTATAAAACCAATTATGGTGGACGTCAAGAAACAAACGAAGATTGGCAGTATTTAGAAACTCATAAAGGGCAAACTTTAAATTCAGTGAAAATTACTTATTCTGATAGTGAGCAAGGAGAACTATGATGTATTTCCAATATACTGATGAACACTTGAATAATTTAAACCAAGATTATGCTGTTTATAGTGTGAACGAAGAGTTTTCAAGTAGAAAAAAGACAAAACAGGTTGTAGAAAAGTCTAATATTGATCCTAAAAACGAAACCAATACAATAACCACTTCCGATGGTCAAGAATTCCGTGTTATTGCGACTAAGTCTCACAAAGAAACAGGTTTTGATGGACTGGCAGTTGCACCAATAGTCAACGGTGAACCAGATTATAAAAATGTAGCTGTGATTGCTGCGGGAACGGACCCTGGGAGTCCTACTAAGATTGATGTCGGAACAGCAGTTGCAGAAAGAGAGTCAGGTTTATCCCCTCAATATTATGTAGCAGACCGATTTGTAAAAGAAATTATGGATGATCCCCGATATGAAGTCAGTCAACTATCTGGCTATTCACAAGGTTCTTATATGCTGAAGGTAGGAGCTAAATACCACATCCCTACGACTACCTTCAATGCTTGGTTTTTTTATAATTCACTTTCTAATGAGGAAAAAGCATTCATAGATAAAAATCCTGCTATGTTTATAGATTATAGAAGGAATTATGATGTTGTTGTGTTTGGAAATGATTTCAACCATCCTGAATTATTCAATAAATCATTTTTAGAAATGCCTGATACAATATACTGGCTTGATGGATCTAGCCATAAAATTGAGGACTGGGAGTTTGATCCTGTAACTGGTCAAGTTGTTGATGGTAAAGGTGGAAAACCCTTAATTAGTGGCGTTTATAGAGCTTATGCCAACAGTCTCCGAGGAATGGCTCACTACAAGGACTTGAAATCAAAATGGTCAAAGAATGGAATTAGTAGTTCTGAGGAAATATACTTAGATGCAGCTCAAGGTTCGATCTTATCATCATCAATGGCTACAGCAGCCAGAACTGGAGCTGATGAAGTGAGCGCCTTAGCAAAAAAAGCCAATCAAGAATTACAAGAAATTTGGTCCAAGATCGACTTTACAAGCTACACAGCTTTGGCTCCCTATGAGGTTGAGGCCATTTTTGCTAGCCAAGGTATCACTCAAGCACAGTTTATCGATACTTTTCAGGCAGAGACAACACAAACAGTCACTAAGATGAATGCTTCCGCTCAAGCATTTGAACAGTTAGACAAACAATTACAGGATGTCATTGAAAAAACAGTAGCAACAGACACACAATTTGCCAAGGAGTTCAGACAATGGAAAGAAAAGATGTGAAATGGGAGGAAATTAGAGAGAAAGAGAGAGAACTGTTTAATCTAGAAGAACAATATTATCAACAAAAGAAAGAACTCGATGATAAAGCCCTTGATCTAGACGAACGAAATGCAAATTTAGAAAAACTGATGTCTGATGAAGTTGATAAAATGTATCAAGTCTTGAGAAAATTTTCATCAACTGCTGATGATGTTAGAGACTACTTTACAGAAATAGAAAATCTGAGACACTTTTCGGAACAAGTATACCGAGAACATAGAATTAAACTCGAAAATGAGAGAGAAAAAAACGATAACGAGTTTCGCAAAAAAAGAAATGAATTAGAGGAAGAATTTCACAAACTAAGGAGAGATTATGCAAGCACCAATGAATGAATACTACACAGATGAAGAATATCAATATGCACTGAAACAAATGTATCGAATGATGGAAAGAAACCGAATCATTGCGGAAGCAAAGATAGCAATAACAGCAAAAAATAAATTAAAAGAAAACTTTAGTAAGACAGCTAAGAAAATTGCTACAGAAACCAAATCAACTATCACAAGCATAAACAGCCAAATGGACACTGCAATACGAGGAAAAGTTCGCAAGAGTCTTGAAGAAAAGATTCCTAATATGTTACTCAAGTATGATGAAATTTAATAAAATGGTTCAGAGTGAATGGGATAAAGTTAGATATTTTAAAAGTTTCTTATATCATCTTTCCGAAAAACTATAATTTTCTTGAAAAATATATGAGTCTATGCTATACTACTAGTAGACTTATTTATGGAGAAAATACATGAAACGTGAGATTTTACTGGAACGAATCGACAAACTAAAACAAATCATGCCCTGGTATGTTCTGGAATACTATCAATCTAAGCTGGCTGTGCCCTACAGTTTTACAACCTTGTACGAATACCTCAAGGAATACGATCGATTTTTCAGCTGGGTTTTAGAGTCTGGTATATCAAACGCCGATAAAATGTCTAATATTCCTTTATCTGTCTTGGAAAATATGTCTAAGAAAGACATGGAAGCTTTTATCCTTTATCTACGTGAACGTCCTTTACTGAATGCTAATACAACAAAGCAAGGTGTCTCTCAGACGACCATCAATCGGACCTTATCAGCACTTTCCAGTCTTTACAAGTATCTGACCGAGGAGGTTGAAAACGACCAGGGGGAGCCTTATTTCTATCGTAATGTAATGAAGAAAGTTTCAACCAAGAAAAAGAAAGAAACCCTTGCTGCCAGAGCTGAAAATATTAAGCAAAAACTTTTTCTAGGTGATGAAACAGAAGGTTTTCTGACTTATATCGACCGAGAGTACCCAAAACAGCTCTCAAATCGTGCCTTATCCTCCTTTAATAAAAATAAGGAGCGTGATTTGGCTATTATCGCTCTTCTCCTAGCATCTGGTGTACGCTTATCTGAAGCTGTTAATCTCGATCTAAGGGACCTCAATCTCAAAATGATGGTTATCGATGTCACTCGAAAAGGGGGGAAACGTGACTCAGTTAATGTCGCTGCCTTTGCTAAGCCTTATCTAGAAAATTATCTCGCCATTCGAAATCAACGCTATAAGACGGAAAAGACAGATACAGCGCTCTTTCTGACCTTATATCGTGGTGTTTCCAATCGTATCGATGCTTCCAGTGTTGAAAAAATGGTTGCTAAGTACTCTGAGGATTTCAAAGTTCGCGTAACCCCCCATAAACTCCGCCATACCCTAGCAACTAGGCTCTATGATGCAACTAAATCTCAAGTTTTAGTCAGTCACCAGTTAGGACACGCCAGTACGCAAGTCACTGACCTCTATACCCATATCGTTAACGATGAACAAAAGAATGCCTTGGATAGTTTATAGAATACATAAAATTATTTATGTAAAATCTAACTCATAAAAAGAAGTTGGTTGTTTGACCAGCTTCTTTTCTTTTTATCCCACTACTGCTTCAGCGATTTCTTCACGACTAATACCAGCAAAGTAGCGTGTGATGTCAATGGTTTCTAGTGCCTTAAGAACATCTTCACGTTCATATTTTACGCCACGGAGGACATCTTCTACAGCTGCAACGTCTTCGATACCAAAGAAGTCTCCATAAATCTTGATATCTTGGATTTTTGATTCAATGACGTTGGCAAAAACTTCAACCTTACCACTGGTGAATTTTGTACCACGACGGACGTTAAATTCAGGTGATTTACCGTAGTTCCAGTCCCAAGTACCGAACTTGGTATCCTTGATACGATTGATTTCCGCTAATTCTTGCTCAGAACAAACGTATTCAGTCATCTCTGGGTACTCTTTTTTCATGTATTCCAATAGCAAATCACGGAATTCTTCAACTGTGATTTTTTCTGGTAATTCATTGACAATATTGGTTACACGGGCACGAACGGATTTCACACCTTTTGATTCAAATTTATCTTTTGAAACCTTGAGGGCGTTAGCAAGGACTGACAAATCAACGTCAAAGAGCAAGCAACCGTGGTGCATGATACGCCCATTGATATAGGCTTGGGCATTGCCACAGAATTTCTTACCTTCAATCTCAAGGTCATTACGGCCTGTAAACTCAGCTTTAACACCGAGTTGAGCCAAGGTATTGATAACTGGAGTTGAGAAGCTCTTGAAGTCAAAGGCCTTGTTTTCATCTTCTTTTGAAATGATGGTGTAGTTGAGGTTGTTTAAATCGTGATAAACAGCTCCACCACCACTGATACGGCGGACTACCTCAATACCATGATCTCGAACATAATCACGGTTGATTTCTTCGATAGTATTCTGGTGACGCCCGACAATGATAGATGGCTTGTTAATCCAAAGTAGGAAGATTTGATCCTCATCCAAAAGATGTTTAAAGGCATATTCTTCCAAGGCGATATTAAAAGCAGTGTCGTTTGAATGATTGATAATGTATTTCATAGTATTTCCAAAAATTTAGTTTTTAAATTCTGTTCATAGCAATCAAATTTTCTAAAGTGGTAAAAAGAAATGTAACGTGTTATCGTTACATTTCTCGGAAAAATTGAGACAAGAGGCTCAATTTTTAGGCATGGAACTCTAATAGAGGTCGCTGCCGTCCGTACTACTTTAAGAAAATTTAGTTGAAAAACTTATTTATTTTTTCTTAGGTGAATGGATGGCCATTCCTAGAACATCCGCAAATGCTTCGTACATCACTTCAGAGTAGGTTGGGTGTCCGTGGATGGTCTTCAGCATTTCTTCAACAGTGATTTCCATTTCGATGATGCTTGATGCCTCGTTGATCAATTCTGCAGCTGCAGGACCAATGATGTGAACACCAAGGATTTCTCCGTATTTCTTATCTGCAATGACTTTTACGAAACCTTGAGCAGCATCCGATGCAATGGCACGACCGTTGGCAGCAAAGTTGAATTTACCGATGGCTACATCGTATTTCTCACGTGCTTGTTCTTCAGTTAGACCTACTGCTGCTACTTCAGGAAGAGTGTAGATAGCTGCTGGAGTCAAGTTCAATTTGGCAACAGCATGGTTTCCTTTGAGGGCATTTTCAGCGGCAACTTCACCCATGCGGAAGGCCGCGTGCGCCAACATCTTAGTACCGTTGATGTCACCTGGTGCGTAGATACCTGGAACAGAAGTTTCCATGTATTCGTTGACCTTGATGCGACCACGATCTAGTTCAAACTCAACATCCCCAATACCTTCAAGGTCTGGAACACGACCGATTGAAAGAAGGGCTTTACTTGCGATAATATCGTCTTTTCCTTCAACTTTAATACGAAGTTGGCCATTTTCCTCGATGATTTCTTGCAATTTTGTTCCTGTCAAGATGGTCATACCTTTACGCTCAAGAATCAAGCGAAGATTCTTAGAAACTTCCGCATCCATAGCTGGAACGATACGGTCCATCATTTCAATAACAGTTACTTTTGAACCAAATGTCATGAAGGCTTGGCCGAGTTCGATACCGACAACTCCACCACCGATGATTACGAGGCTTTCTGGAACTTCGTTCATTTCAAGAATGTCATCACTTGTCATCACAAGTGGAGATTCCATACCAGGGACGTTAATCTTGCTGACTTTTGAACCACCAGCAAGGATGATCTTCTTAGTTTCAAGCAGCTCTGAACCATTAACCAAGACATTTTTATCTTTAGTAATAGTACCAACGCCCTTATGAACAGTAACTCCGTAACTACGAAGAAGACCCGCAACACCACCTACCAAGGTATTAACAACTTTAGATTTAGTTTCTAAAAGTTTGTCCATATCAACAGTGAAGTTTGGATTTTCGATGACGATACCACGATTTGCTGCATGACCGATGTTTTCGATGATTTCAGCGTTGTGAAGGTAGGTCTTAGTTGGGATACATCCACGGTTCAAGCAGGTTCCACCTAGTTCAGATTTCTCAACAAGGGCAACCTTACCACCGAGTTGGGCAGCTTTAATGGCTGCTACATATCCAGCAGGACCTCCACCAATCACAACGATATCAAAGGCATCATCGCTCTTGCCATCGTCGTTTGAGACACTAGCTGCGGGAGCAGGGCTAGCTTCTGGTGCTGCTACTCCAGCTGTTGGGATGTTTTCCCCTTCTTCCCCAAGGTAACCGATAACTTCCGTTACAGGGACAGTTTCACCATCTCCTTTGAGGATGGCAATCAAGTATCCATCTTCTTCGGCTTCCAATTCCATGCTGACTTTGTCAGTCATGATTTCCAAAAGGATTTCTCCTTCTTTTACAAATTCTCCGACTTTCTTATTCCATTGGACAATTTGTCCTTCGGTCATATCCACGCCGGCTTTTGGCATAATTACTTCTAAGGCCATGTCTTACTTCCTTCTAAATCTCTAAAATAACAATAGATGACTTAAACCAACATTGAGATCGGATTCTCAATCAAGGCTTTCAAGTCTTTCATAAACTTAGCACCAGCCATACCATCTACAACACGGTGGTCAATAGTTAATCCTAAACTCATGATTGGTCGGATAACGATCTCACCATTAACAACAACTGGTTTCTCGATTGTCGAACTTACACCCAGAATAGCTGAGTTGGGTTGGTTAATAATCGGACCAAAGGACTGAACACCAAACATTCCCAAGTTACTAATTGTGAAGGTTGAGTTTTGTAACTCACTTGGAGCCAATTTACCATCCAAGGTACGACCAATTACATCCTTAAAGGCAACAACCAACTCTGACAAGCTCATTTTTTCAGCATTATAGACAACAGGTGTCATCAATCCGTTATCCATCCCAACCGCCATCGCAAGGTTGACATAGTTATGAGTGATAATGGTCTTGCCATCTTCGGTCAATGAAGCGTTGATGTAAGGGTGTTTCATTAAGGTCTTCACAACAGCGAGTGAAAGAAGGTCTGTTACAGTAGTTTTCTTACCAGTCGCTTCCATAATCGGATCAAGAACCTTCTTACGAAGGGCCAGCATTTCAGTCATATCAACTTCATAGTTGAGTGTGAAAGTTGGCGCAGTTAGGTAAGATTCAACCATACGTTGCGCGATAACCTTACGCATTGGTGTCATTGGAATACGCTCAATCTCACCATAAGGAGTGATAGTATCAGGAACCTCTTCTACTTTTTCGATTTGAGCAGGAGACTTGATGGTGTCGTTTTCGATATTTTCAGGAAGTAAGGCCAAAACGTCCTTCTTCATGATCTTACCACGATGACCCGTTCCTTGGATTTCCTGCCAAGCAATGTTATGTTCGAGGGCAATTCGTTTTGCAAGTGGCGAAATGCGAACCACGTTTGTGTCTTTATAAGTTTCCACGTCTTCTTTGTGGACACGACCGTTTGCACCTGAGCCAGAAACGTCGTAGAGGTTGATCCCTAGATCATCCGCTAACTTTCTAGCCGCAGGAGTCGCTCTTAGCTTGTCATCAGCCATGACCTCTCCAATTCTATACTAAGATATTAAGGACGAAGAGGGCAATGAAAAAATAGGAGATTGACGATGTGTTCGATGAACACAAGGAAATCTATCTTTTTTTCGCAGACCTCCGTCCGAATTCAATTACATGATACAAAGGGCGTTTAAAAGCGACCGAAAAATAGAAAATCAACGCAGAATTCAATGAAGCCAAGGAGATTTATCTTTTTTCCGAGCTTTTAGCCCGTGTTCAACTCTACAAGTAACTTGGACACGAAACGCGTCTCAAGTTACTACGGTTGCCGCTATTAGGCGGTCAACCTAGTAGACTTACTAAGTTTTTTGTCGAATATGATCGATTCGTCAAAAAACTGTCGCAACTTTATATACAACTTGGATACAAAACATAACTCAAGTTACTAAAGTTAAAAAAATAAAATTTTACATAATTTAATTTATGTGATATCATTCTTTGTTATAAGTCTTACGGATTGCATCTTTGATGCTTTCAACTGTTGGAATCATTGCATTTTCTAGATTTTGCGCGTAAGGCATTGGCACATCTTCTCCGGCGCAACGGCGGATTGGTGCGTCTAGATAATCAAATGCTTCTGATTCTGAAATAATAGCTGAAATCTCTCCGATATAGCCACTTGTTTTGTGAGCATCGTTGACTAGCACCACCTTACCAGTCTTCTTCACTGAGTTAATGATGATATCCTTATCAAGCGGAACGAGAGTACGTGGGTCCACAATTTCAACTGAAATTCCCTCTTCTGCTAATTCTTCAGCAGCTTGAACCACACGGCGAAGCATTTTTCCATAAGTAACGACTGTTACATCTGTACCTTCACGTTTGATTTCCCCAACCCCAAGTGGGATTGTGTAGTCTGGATCAACTGGAACTTCCCCTTTTTGGTTAAATTCTGACTTGTATTCAAGAATGATAACTGGGTTGTTATCACGGATAGAAGACTTGAGCAGTCCTTTCATGTCAGCAGGCGTACCTGGAGCTACAACCTTGAGACCAGGGATGTGTGTAAACCAAGACTCTAGAGATTGCGAGTGCTGGGCCGCAGAACCAACTCCGTTACCAGCTGCACAACGTACAGTCATTGGAACCTGACCTTTACCACCAAACATATAACGTGTTTTAGCAGCTTGGTTGACGATATTGTCCATGGCAATAACCGAGAAGTCCATGAAGGTCATATCGACAATTGGACGAAGTCCTGTCATGGCTGCTCCTGCTGCTGCTCCAGAGATGGCAGCTTCAGAAATCGGACAGTCACGAACACGTTCTGGACCAAATTCTTCAAGCATTCCGACAGAAGTTCCGAAGTCTCCTCCGAAGACACCGACGTCTTCTCCCATCAAGAATACATTTTCATCGCGACGCATTTCCTCAGACATAGCAAGGATAATGGTGTCACGGAACGACATTGTTTTTGTTTCCATTTTATCTCTTTCTCCTTAGTCTGCGTAAATATCTTCAAATGCGGATTCTAGTGGTGGGAATGGACTTTCCTCTGCAAATTTAACAGAAGCTTCTACTGCTTTCTTGACTTGCGCTTGGATTTCTTCCAATTCTTCGGCACTTGCAATGTTGTTCTCAACGAGATAGTTACGAAGGTTTTCGATTGGGTCTTTTTGTTTCCACAATTCCACTTCTTCACGCGTACGATATTTACCAGGGTCAGATGATGAGTGACCAAGCCAGCGATATGTGATACTTTCGATCAAGACTGGTCCATTGCCACCACGAACATGATCTACTGCTTTCTTAAATCCTTCATAAACATCGATGACATTGTTTCCATCTTCGATAAACATTCCAGGGATTCCATAAGCAGCACTACGTTGATGGATATGCTCCACATTGGTCATTTTCTTGATATCCGCAGAAATCCCATAACCGTTGTTAATGCAGTAGAAAATAACAGGAAGTTTCCAAATAGAAGCCATGTTCACTGCTTCGTGGAAAACACCTTCGTTGGTCGCCCCATCTCCAAAGAAACAAACAACGATTTTCCCAGTATGTTGCATTTGCTGACTGAGGGCTGCACCGACAGCGATTCCCATACCACCACCTACGATACCATTGGCACCGAGGTTCCCAGCATCCAGGTCAGCGATATGCATAGAACCACCTTTTCCTTTACAGGTTCCAGTGTATTTCCCGAGGATTTCAGCCATCATTCCATTGAGGTCAATCCCCTTAGCAATGGCCTGTCCATGTCCACGGTGATTTGAGGTAATCAGATCATCTGGATTAAGAGCCAGCATTGCTCCGACGTTAGCAGCTTCCTCTCCGACAGAAAAGTGAGTCATACCGGGAACTTTTCCCTTTTTCACTAACTGAGCAATTTTTAAGTCCATGCGACGGATTTCTTCCATCTTACGGAACATCTCTAGCAAAAGATTCTTATCTAAAGTTGACATAATCTTGCCTTTCTAACTTTGTTCTTACCTTACTATTTTACCTTTTTTAGTATACACTGTCAAAGTATATGGCTAATAAAATTTCACAATATAAAAAAATAAATCCCTGTTAAAACAGGGATTCTCTCTAGTTAGAGCTTTTTTTCACAAAGTTGTTTTTTCAGGATAATTTCTTAAAATTAGCTCAATCTTTTCATTACGGTTTTCAAACGCCATTGATACAAACAACCAGAAACAATCAAGCTGGCAATTAACCCAATCCAGTAGGCAAATGCCCCTAAGTCAGTTACTTGATCTAGTAGATATCCTAGTGGTATCGCTACTCCCCAATATCCGATTAGGCCAAGATAGAAAGGAACGATAGTGTCCTTATACCCTCTTAAAATTCCTTGGAGCGGAGCCGCAAAGGTATCAGCTAGCTGGAAAAAGAGACTGTAGGTTAGAAATACAGCAGTTGTTTCAATGAACTGAGAGTCATTCCCATATAGACTTGCTACACGATCTCTAAAAATGTAGAGAAAAGATAGGGTAAGACCTGCAAAAATAAGGGCGGTTACTCTCCCCAGACGAGCATAGATTTTTGCATCCTCAAAACGTTTGGCCCCCACCTCGTAAGACACAACAATCGCCATAGCAGAGGAAATACTCATAGGAAAAGCATACATGAGACTCGAAAAATTCATAGCTGACTGGTGACTGGCAATGATGAGCGATGAAAACTTAGCCATGATTAGTCCAACCACGGAGAAAATGGCTACTTCAGCAAATACGGTTCCCCCGATTGGTAGACCTAATCGAACACCTTCCTTGATTTTATCTATATTTAGTGGAATGCGTTTTTCAAGATGTAACGCTTTTAACCTTTCTTGTTTGAATAAAACAAGAATAGAAATCCCCAATAAAACCCAATAGGCTAGTGAAGTTCCTAGTCCTGCTCCTGCGCCACCAAGCTCAGGGAAACCGAAAGCTCCATATATCAAGAGATAGTTAAAACCACTATTGAGCGGAAGTAATAGGAGCATGAGGTACATAGATAGCTTGGTCAATCCAAGAGAATCCAACAAAGAGCGAATGACACTGAACAGCAACAAGGGAATAATTCCAATAGACAGGTACCAAAGATAGGAAACTGCAACTGCCGCCACTTGAGCTTCTAGTCCGATGTTGGTTAAGACAGGTGGCGCTAAGAATACTACCATTCCAAGCAAGACCAAAGACAGTCCGAAAGCCAAGTAGATAAATTGGTAAAAATCAGATGCTACTTCTTCCTTTTTGCCCCGTCCCAGATGATGGCCTATGATGGGAACCATGGCCGAAACAATCCCTGTTAAAAAAGTAAAGAAAGGATTCCATAGACTCGTTGCGGTTGACACCCCCGCCAAGTCCATGGTATTGTACTGCCCAGTCATGGTTGTATCAACAAAAGAGGCAGAATAATTAGCAAACTGATAAATCAGGATAGGAAAAAATATCTTAAGAAATAAAATAAACTTATCTTTAAATTGATGGGTTCGATACATATACGCTCTCTATTCTCATAGTCTATAGAGCAGAATCCCATCTAGTTTTTGTAAACGATTTGTCCCTTACAGATGGTATATTTGACCTGCCCTTTTAAAGTTTCACCGATAAATGGTGAATTAGCTGCTTTTGAAGCAAAGTGTGAGTCCACAAGGCGATCAGCCTTGGCATCAAAGATAGTGATATCCGCTGGACCATTCTCAGCCAAGTAACCAGCTTCAAAGTTGTAAAGTTTGGCTGGATTGACAGTCATTTTTTCAAGCAATTCCATCAAGCTCAACTCACCAGCTTCCACCAAATAAGTCAAACCAAGAGAAAGAGAGGTTTCCAAGCCAGTCATACCAGATGGCGCTTTGGTGATATCTTCTACATTTTTCTCATCTGCATGGTGAGGCGCGTGGTCTGTTGCGATAACTGTGATAACACCTGACTTGAGACCTTCGATAACAGCACGACGGTCTGATTCCAAACGAAGTGGCGGATTCATCTTAGCATTGCTTCCTTGAGTTAAAAGAAGAGCTTCTGTCTTAGAGAAATGTTGTGGCGCTACTTCTGCTGTGACCTGCGCACCTAGTCCTTGAGCAAACTCTACTACCTTGACACTTTCTTCCTTAGACAAATGCTGGATGTGAACATGGGCCTTGGTTGCGTAGGCAATCATGACATCACGCGCAATCATGGCGTATTCTGCCACCCCTGTCGCACCACAGATTTTGAAGTGGTCTTTAGCGATGTTTTCGTTGAAACCAAGAATTCCATTCAAACCAGGATCTTCCTCGTGAAGGCAAACAAAGGTACCTAGTTTCTTAGCAGTTTCCAAGGCTTCTTTGAGAACCTTGCTACTTTCAAGTGGGATACCATCATCTGAAAAGCCAACGGCTCCAGCTTCTAAAAGTGCCTTAAAGTCTGTCAAGTCTTGGCCATTAAAGTTCTTGGTAATGGTCGCAACCGTTTTGACATTGATTTTTTCCTTGGCAGCTGACTGAAGAACTTCTTGCAAAGTTTCTACGTCCGAGATGGTTGGACTAGTATTAGCCATCATGACCACCGTTGTAAAACCACCTGCAGCAGCCGCTAGTGCCCCAGTATGGATGTCCTCCTTGTGGGTTTGACCAGGTTCACGGAAATGAACATGGATATCAACTAGTCCAGGCGCAACCACAAGACCAGTAGCGTCAAGCACCTCTGGTCCTTCTTCCTTGATTTCAGGCGCAATTTTGATAATCTTTCCATCTTGGACCAAAACATCACACACTTGATCCAAACCAGACTTGGGATCCATTACACGACCATTTTTGATTAGTAGCATCTGCTTTCTCCTTTATTCATAAAAATCAACTTGGGTATCCAACAATTTATCCCCATCATAAACAAACTTGGCTGAGAAGAAGGGTTTATCCTCTAAGAGCCACTCAACAAAGGTGTAGTCACCTTCCCAAGTCGGCTTGCTCAAGACCTCATCATAGGGAACCCATTCTAAGGTCCCCTCATTGCAGTCAATCAAGTCACCCTCAAACTCTGTCACCTTAAATACATAAGTGTACCAGTCTAAATCAGGTGTGAACTCAGGAAAAGTGATAACGCCTTTTAGCACAGGCTTGGCTTTCAGACCTGTTTCTTCGAAGATTTCACGCGCTGCACATTCCTGTGGAGTCTCACCTCGCTCTAGCTTTCCACCCACACCAATCCATTTGCCTTCATGGACATCGTTGGGCTTCTTATTGCGATGGAGCATGAGCAGTTCTTTTCCGTTATCAATGTAGCAAATCGTCGCTAACTGAGGCATATTTTCTCCTTATCTAAGCCAATCGATTGGCTCTTGTCCTGTCTCTTTTAAGAATGCATTGGCCTTGGAAAAAGGCTTGGAACCCCAAAATCCTCTATAAACCGATAACGGACTAGGATGGGCTGATTCGATAATTAAGTGGTGAGAATTGGTAACCAGTGCCTTCTTCTTGCGTGCATAGGCGCCCCAGAGTACAAAGACGACAGGTCTATCTAGATGATTAACAACCTTAATAACAGCATCTGTAAAAGGCTCCCAAATCTGCCCAGCATGACCATTGGCCTGGTCAGCAGGAACCGTCAAGCAAGCATTGAGAAGTAAGACTCCTTGCTCAGCCCAAGCTGTCAAATCATGAGATTTCTTAACCCCGATGTCATCTGACAATTCTTTCAAGATATTTTGCAAGGACGGTGGCGCTGGAATAGCATCAGGTACAGAAAAACTCAAGCCCTGCGCTTGACCTGGTCCGTGATAAGGATCCTGACCCAGAATCACCACCTTAACCTCTTCAAGTGGTGTAGTCAATAGAGCCTGAAAAACTTTTTCCTTGGGTGGGTATACAGTTCCCTGAGCATAGACATGATCCATAAATTGATTGATTTTCCCGAAATACCCCTCAGGTAATTGCTCCTTAATCAAAGCATGCCAAGATGAGTGTTGCATCTTTCTCTCCTTTATCGTATCCATCTAAAGGCACGTCTTAATTCATCCGTACCATTTTTAAAAAAGCATAAACCATGTGCAAGAATGATCTTATCCGGTTTCCAGTTTAACATACGGGAAAAGGAAACCTTTGCTTCCCTTTGTCTTCCTAAAAAAGTCATCCGATAATCAATAGGAGTTTGACCATCAGGGGCTGTTACACGAGCTAAACGATAAATTTTTCTTCGGATTGGACTAGCTATCTTTTCCGGTTCAAAATTCTCTATAAGGTCCGTTACAATGAGTGTTTTAGTTGATTTATGAAAAAACACCACTTCTTCAATCACAGAACTTCCCTTAAAAATAAGCTGATCAATCTCATCAGACCATAGGTCAGGAGCCTTATCTGTTAAGGGAGCATTGAATACCACCTTGATATTCTGACTTTTCGCTCTCTCTTCAACTCCTGGACTAGACCATGTTTGCGCATGAGGATATCTTTTTTTCCAATCTGCAATATAGGCGTAGTGAATCTTATTGGGTGAAATCAGGTAAGCGACTTTGCCCAAAGCATCCAGTTCAGTAAACAGTTTCTCGTTTGGCGCAATCGGAGAGTGAATCCAAAGTTTGCCATCATTTAACTTAATCACCGTCATACGTGTCTGAAAAGGAAGGTTGAAGATCTTCATGTCCATTTGAATCAAATCACCATCTGCTATCCAGATATTCTGATCAACTTCTTTTAGTGTATACAATGGTTCATAAAGAGAAAGTTCTGGCCTTGACATCGTTAACTATTCCTTCGTTTTTACTGCCTCTATTATAGCAAAAAGTGGCTATTGAAACCACTTTTTACAGTTCTTATATATACTGTTATTCATCCTAGTATTGGACATTAGTATTTACAGTATCAATCAGCCATTAGAAACTTTTCGATTGTATCAATAGCATAGGAAAGTTGATTATTTACAGACATCATCCGTTCAAGATTAGCGTCCATATAGTAGAGTTCAGATAAACCACCCCTAGGGAGAAAGAGTGAATAGTGGATATTCATCTTCTCTCGAGTACTTAACTCTATATGATTGCTTATGATATACTTTAACTTTTTTAACGAATTTACTTGAGCAACCACACCTTTTAACTGATACTTCTCGATGAGGTTTAGTAAATTGTCAATCTCTTCAATGACTTTAGTTTCCATATCATCCCCTCTGAGGAAAAGCACTACATAGCATCCAAACAATCCAGCAAGTCTTGGTAAGAATGAACTTCATAAGTTGTCTGGGCTTGTGTGTGATTTTCGAGGTGATGGGGATTGTACCAGATAGTATCAATTCCAGCATTATTACCACCTTGAATGTCAGCGGTTAGGGAATCTCCAATCATCAGCGTCTTTTCTTTGATAAATCCTACAATCCGCTGACCGATTTTTTCATAGAATAGTGCGTCAGGCTTTTGTGTTTGTAATTGTTCGGAGATAAAGACTTGATTGAAATAGGGAGCCAAACCAGATTGAGCCAAACGACCTGTCTGAATAGCAGTAATGCCATTTGTCGCAGCGTACAGCTCATAATCACGCTCAATGAGACTGTCCAAGAGTTCATGAGCTCCTGAAAAAGTTTGTCCCTGTTGAGCGAGATAAAATTGGTATCGCTGAGCAAGTAAAATACCGTCTTTTTCCTGTCCAAAATGAGCAAATAAACGAGAAAAGCGCGTGTTAACCAGCTCTTGTTTACTGATTTTCTTTTGCTCCAAGTCCTTCCAGAGAGCCTTGTTCATGGGAACGTAATAGTCTTTGTAGGCTTGGATATCCGCAACTCCTTCTTCCTTTAGAAGTTGTGTCAGAGCCACATCCTCAGCAGTATCAAAATCAAGCAAGGTGTGGTCAAGGTCGAAGATTAGAAATTTATATAGCATTGAGTTTCCTTTCTGAAAGGGAAAAATAATCTAATATTTTAACAAGTATTGAGTACAATTTTAACTACCAGATAAATCTCTGATTATTGAACCATAACGTTTATAAATTCCATAGTCTAATCCTTTCTGAATATTTAATGGAATTTCTATTGTAACTTGATTTAATGACATAATTATAACTTACCTCTTAATTCTATCGTTCTAGTTTACTCAAAAATAAAATCAGTGATTCGTTTAGCAGCTTTTTCTGTTGCCAGTTCAATGTCAGTTTTAGTCCAGGTGTCATTTACATAATTAACAAGAGATTTAGCTATTGGGAACTTACTACCTATATATCCATGACCACTTGTGATTGTATTCTCTCTTTTTGTTCTAAACCAAGCATCTCCAATTCCACGATTAATTTCGGATTCAAGGAGAATCTTATTACCAAGCTTCTCAGCATAATCCCTGAATTCTTCCTGGCTTTCTAATCCAGCATCTGACATAATATTTTCTCGATTTAAACCACTTTGTGGCATAATATGTTCAATATCAATATTCCCACTTAAATTAAAGTCAATACCTTTTTCCAATGCAAATAGGAATTCATTTACGTAAAGAATCGAATTTGAAACACCACTTTCAGTCAAAGTTTGTTTAACATCTTCATAAATAAAATTGTCATGAATATGGTTTCTTATTTTTGAAATAAGTTCGTCGATTGAAATTGAATCGACTTGACTGTACAACAAATTTATTTCTTCTAAAAAGCCTTTAAAAAGTTTATGGCTATACGAGAGTTCAGATAATTCAATCACAACTCCAAGTCTAAGTAAGTATTCCAGATATGTGTTGTCTTGTCTGAAAAATAGATAACTACTAACAAAAGGTCTTAAATTACCGTTTAATTTGTTTATCAATTGACCATTGATAGTATCAGATACTCGTTCAAAATTGTTTATGATTGTATTTAGTTCAGAAGTAAACAGAATATCTTCATTCAATAGATGCTTATTTTTTGAGAAAAAGGCTCTTATACCAGGATTTCTTCGATCAGCACCGTTTTGTTCTGAGAGTTTTACGAAAATATAATGAGTAATTAACGCATTTAAGTCTAATCTAGATGAATCGGTACGTTGTACAATCTCTTGCCAATTTTTTTCGAAGTTTTTCCTATCTGATGCATTTGCAGTGGTCTTAGATACGATTACTTCAATTGGGGTCAATGGGACACCAGTCCCATTTAAAGAATTGAAAATATTTATTGCTTGATCGGTATTATAACTTGTAATGGTGATCACTTGGCAGTTATCAATGAAATGGTTAGCAAAATTGATGAGTTTAAAAACATTCAAATCATCACACATATTATAAAAATATCTAAAGTTTTTATAATAATTTGTATAACGATTATCTTTTTGACGACGATAAATTTGATAAACTTTCACTTTAATCGAAGTGAAATCTCTACCTAATAAGATAGTAGTCATCTCACTAGCATATTTTTCTGAGATTGAATGATTTAGATACTTTATCCTATCCTCACTAGGATAATACAATCCATCAACAAAATCATCTTTTTCGTCATCTGAAACATTGAAAAGCATTGTAACAATCTGCTCTTTAAGACCATTAAGACGTTTCACTAATCTGCGTGCATCAGTATCTAGAGTCGGTTGAAGTTCAAGCTCCTTATCAATCTTCAATAGGATTGCCTTAAGAAGTAACATAAATGTCGTTGTTCTTTGCTGACCATCAATCAAAGTTACTTCATGCTCTTCTCCAGTTTCTTGAGCGATGAGAACCGCTCCAAAGAAATAATTGTCTTGGGAACTATCATCGAAATTTTCCATATGAAGATTAATATCTTCAATGAGTTGTTCACATTGTGGTACTTGCCAAGCATAGGGTCTCTGATAGGTAGGAATGTAAAACTCTGATTTTTCAAAATAAGTTTTGACTGTTTGTAAGGCCGGTTGAATATCGTTTCTCATTCAGATTCTCCATTAATTTATTCTGATAATATTATATCACGAAAACACTGACAATATAAATCAATACAAGTATGAAAGAAGGTAAAATTTTGTATAGCGATGCCATCAAACTTACTTTTTTCCGCTCAATTAGTAACTTCAAGTTCAATACTCTAGAAAATCCTTTGTAAGCAAAAAGTTTCAAAGAATAGAAATTTGTTGGGCATTTAGTTTTCTTCCTGAATATTCATTAAGAACATTATGGTATAAATGAAAATTTGAAGTTAACATTGTTTGAATAACTTAAACTCTCCAACACTACACTCCCCTACCCCAACTCCTTGGCTATTCTGCTCTTTTCAAGTTTTCCCTTAGCAATTCGTTTCCATAAAACAAGTAGGTTCAAACTATAAGATAAACGTAGGAGAAAATAATTAAGCCATTCGATAAAGGCAAAAAGCTCTATCAACGTGGCTAAAACAGCCACTTGGACACTTTGCGTATTCCAGACAATAAAAGGAAAGCCTGAAATAAGTAAAACGAGGTCTAGTATTCTGAAACCACCATATATTTTCCGCACATTTCCACTTCCGAACTGAGGATTTGACAGTCTTCTAATCAAAATTGCCCAATAGGTTGAACCTTGAAGCAATATAAATGTCAGTAAAGACAAAGGATAAAGAATAGAGATCAAACCATTCCAATCACCAAGCCTATTTTTCAAAAGGAAAAAACAAAACCAAATGGATAGGACGGCTGTGAACTCTCCCAAACAGAGGGACACCAACTCTTTTCTAACTTTCTCTTTTTGTATGTTCATTAACTCCCCCATCTATCTATCATCCTATATCAGAAAAAACCATTCGAAGCATTTTCTAGTCAGTATTTCTCAGAATGAAGGTATTCTAAGCATCGAACAGCTCGATTCCTTTAATATCAATGCAATTCTAAACTTAGAATTGCTATAAAATAAATGTTCTAGGGCTATTCTAAGTCTATGATAGCCTTAAATTTTAATTTTTGAAGGATCCTAAAGCTAGAAGAGCTTAAAAATCACGAGAACTAAAGCACTTCAACTAGCTAGTCTTACAATTTTTCTGATGAGCTTTAAGTTTTTTGATAGCCCAATCATAGTGACTGGAGGTGCTACTGACAAAGTAGGAACCTAGACTTGTCCCTCCCGTCCACTTATAGACACCTTTGTTAAAGAGTTGGTCATTGCTAAAGCCTTCCATCAACTCTAAAACCTCTTTATGCGATTGATTGAGAAGTTTGGTCGCTTCTTCTAAGGACGTTCTCTGGTGCTTCTTCCAAAAAGCGACATTCATTTCTCCATAAGTTTTCCAATTATAAGGTTCAGGGAGAAAAGGTCTTTCATGACCCTTTTGATTAGAATCTACCCAATTCAAAAGTAACTGATGCCATTCGTAGAGATGGATCAGGACATCCCGCAGATTTTTATCTCTTTTCCAATGAGCTTCTTTTTTCTTTTGGTCTTTTGAAAAATCAAAAGGAGTCTGTAGCTCCTCTTCACTTAATTTAGATATAAAGTGATTGAGCTTTTCATAGTTTTCCTTAGAGGCTAGCAGTAGCTCCTCTTTTGTTCTTGGTCTAGGCATAGGAGTTCTCCCTTCATTTTTAAGTAGAATAAGCTATTTTCTTACTTCATTATACCATAATCAAAAAGCAGTTCTTCATTTTACGAAAAACTGCTTTTACTAACTAGTTAATTTATGCTTATAGTCACTACTTTACATATAAATCTCTAAAGCGACCATCCACTTCAGCTATCTGATAGAGCAAGTGGGCTAGTTCTTGGTAATCTTCTTTTAAACATGAAAGATGGGCTTGGCCAAATAAAGTAGCTAATTCTTCTTTTAATCTTGCCCCTTCTGGATCATGAACTTTTAAGAACTTACTGAGATAGAGATTTCGAACAGCTGCAAGTTTAAAGCTGAAATACTGATGCAATTGTTTTTGCTCTGTATTTAATCCATTTTCAGCAACTGATTTTGCATAGCATTCCAAAACACCATTTTGACCATTCAGATATCGGTTTTTCATAATCCTTGCTGTTTCCTGATAGATTTCAGTCTGATTAGGACTCTTGACCTTCTTAAAATTTCCCCACATGGAATAAGCTCCACGCTTATAGTCAATAGCCTCTGCCTTCCAGGCTTCTAAGATGTCTTTAAAAGCAACCTTCATACAGGCAAAACCAACTGGATCGTGCAAATGAAGGTACTGATCATCAATGTCATACACGGTTACGAAGTGATCCACACCATAAAGGATTGTGTGATTGGGATTGTAGGTCAGATGCCCCATATCAAGAGGTCCCAGTACGACAGGTCCATTGGACAGAAGTGTTTCCAACTTTCCTTTAACCTCTTCCAAATCTACTTCCAATCCATCCTTTAGATAGAAGTCCTCATAGTCAAACCCAAGTATTTTTAAGGAATGAGAGATGGAAAGGTCTGGCATTCCATTATCAAAGAATACTAAAGGGTGCTCCTCATCTTCCTTCACGATACTAGCGCCATTTCCCATCGCCATGATTGCCTCTAAAAAATCTGCTTTAAAGTCATAACCATAGGCATCCAGTGCCATTGCCAATGAATAGCTATAGCAAAGTGACACATCTCCAAAATACATCTGCATATTCCTGCCTCCTTATCTTCTATGGGACTATTATACCGAGAAAACTATTCTCATGCCCCATAAAATCCAAACAAAAAATAGGGTATTTGTGATCTATAGGCATGAACTTCAACAAGAAAACTGGCTGTTTCTCTCAACAACCAGTTTTCAATTTTTAAGCTAATTCTTGACTGTTTTTCTGTTGAAAGAAAAGCGAGGCGATAGCCAAAATAGCAAAGACTAGACCAACATACCAGTAGGGTTGATCTAGGGTAGTTGAACGACCTGAGAGATTGACAATACCTCGAAAGAGCATTCCAGCTGTTAGGACTGCAACTGCCGAGTTCCACAAGTTTAGACTGAGTCGCCCTAGGTTTGGCATGATTTTCAACAATAATGCTAGAACGATGCCCCCTACTAGAGGGACTACAAAGAGATAGTGCATATGAAGCGAGGTCTCGCCAAAACTAAAGGACTCGTAGATACGGCTAAATGCAAAAAAGAAAATAGTGAGAAGGCTATAGCCAACGAGTGTTTTTTTGAGGCGTTTGTTTTTGATTTTAGTAACCGATGTAGACAATATCACTCACCGCCCTTTCTGATATTTTGCTTCCACCTGTAGTCGGTTTATTGATCACCTGACCGTTAAAGTAGAGAGTTGAGGATCCACCACCATCAAGGTTATAGGCTGTCTTCACTCCGTAAGATTTCATCACTTCTGCCATCTGGTAAAGTGATAAGCCTTTGCTTTCAGAGGTACGACCATCCGAAACGATGATAATGTAGTGATTTTCATCGATAATCCCGATAGATGTACGAGGATTTGATGACATGGCCTGACCGACTTCTGTATTGGTATCAACAGATATTTCTCCATTCTCAACTAGAGACGGACCAAATGCCAATAGATTGACGACACCGTCCTGAACCAACTGATCGGCTGAAACTTGGTCCTCGTAGATGATTTTAAAGGAGCCGTCCTTGTAAATGGCAAGGTCACCGTTACTAGCGTCTTCACGGACACTGTCCCGATAGACAACTCCATTACGGATAACATAACCAGAGTTATTGGCTCCATAGTAGTCACCGTTAACTGCTAGAATGGCATTGTTTTCAGCAGCTGTTACAGAGGTTTTCGCTGTGACATTGGTGCCATAGGAGTTTTGAGCTAGAGCTGTTTTGAGATAATCCGATGAACTGAGGGTTATATCTGCCACATAGACCTGCGTTTCATTCACAGTCTTTTCAGTGAGGTTGACACTGATATTTCCATCTGAATAGCTAGTATCTGTCACTTGGGCATTTTTTGCTGCCTGACTTGCTGCCGTGGTGTTAGAAGTTGAGCTGGTATTAGAGACAGTGGAAATCGTTTCAGCGAGAACAAAGGTCTTCAACATCGAATAGGTAAAGGAACTTGTCAGGAACAAGCCCAAGACCGAGGCGTATAGATAGGGTTTCTTTAAAACTTTCATAATGGGCTACAAGTCCTTTCTTTGAAAATAAAGCGGGTTTGAACTGTCCAAGAGAGGATAAAGAGCATGATTCCAACAAAAATCTTCGCGATTAGCAAGTTGACTCCAAGACCCGAATTAAAGAGTCGAATCAGGATGGTGTCTAAGATAAAGAGACCAACTGCTAATCCAAAATAGCCTGATCCTGTTTTAAAACTGCTAGCCTTGTTCTTAAAGACCAATTTTTTATTAGTAGAAAAGTTAAAGATGGAGCTAGTCACACGTGCCAAACCATTTGAGAGGAGAACACGCAGACCTGTCGGAATAAAGCTCAAGCATAGAATAGAGAGAGCGTAGACCACATAATCTACGATAAAACTACTAAAAGACGAGAGTGCAAACTTTAAAATATTTTTATAAATCATCAAACCATCTCGAATAGGTCGGAAGTGAGAAGCCTCATTGTCGTTGATATAGACTGTTTCAATCGGAACTTCTAAAATTGGGTAGGCTTGACTTGCTTCGAGGAGCATGTTCATCTCGTATTCATACCGTTGTCCTTCTATCTTGAGCATGAAGGGAATCATATCTGTTGAAAAAGCACGTAATCCTGTCTGTGTGTCGGATACAGCGACACCTGTTTGCAGTTTAAACAAGATGCGAGTCAAGCTGTTTCCAAAACGACTACGCAAGGGAACCTTGCCTGTAAAGGCACGGACACCAAGAACAAGTGTATTAGGATTTTCACTTGATTTGGTCAAGCTACGAAAGATGTCCCAGATCCTATGTTGGCCATCTGCGTCAGCTGTGACAACAGTTCCAGGCATGTTAAGTGACTGAATGTACTCAAAGGCTGTTTTCAGCGCTTTCCCTTTTCCTTGATTGACCTGGTGACGAAGGACTGTCGCATAGCGTTCTACTTTAGAAAAAATATCTTGGCACTCTGCCGAACTTCCATCATCAATGACAATGATGTAAAAATCGCTCTTATTGTGAATCTTTTCAATCAATTTGATGAGATTGTAGTCAGGTTCGTAAGCTGGAATAACTAGATAGTTCATATTTACACCTCTTTCTTTGATGATTGAAAAAGTATACAAGTAAATGCTTAAAAATTCCTTATACTTAAATTTAAGTAAAATCAAATTTATTGCTCTTCTCATAAATTCGTACAATCAAAGAAAGAAAAACTCTGTAAAAGCTATCTTTTACAGAGTTCGATTTGCATTTTTATAAAATGTCAGAAAATTATCTAGTTCTTAATCACTGGTATCCAGAGTTCCATTTGATAGTCTGGTGACGACATGTCTCCTTCAGTATAGACTTCAAAGTCTGGCGCTCCTGAGTGGCGATAACCAGTTTCAGGGAAAAAGACCTCCAAAACATATTTCCAAGCATGGTGAATGCTAGCTGGTATAGGACCTTTGACTGGGACGATAGCATATTCAGCCGCTAATATATCTTTGATTGACAGATCTAGTTCTTCTGCTTTAGTTTTATCCGTCACATCATAAGCAGCCATATAGTTGATGATTTCGCCTTCTTTGACATCCGAGCAGACGCCAAAGGATTGGCCACTACCTAAACTTTCTAGGCTTTCAAAGCTGTGATGAGCATAGAGATACTCCCAAGCAGACGGGCATTTGCTATTGTCAATAGCTTCCAATAGGACGCCTGCCACGGTAAATGCAGGTTTCTTTTGAATCTTGATATCCATGTTCTTTCCTCCTGTAATCTTTAAGGATAATTGAAGTCTAGGAAAGACCCGATAAGGTTTTCCATTTCGAACTTCTGAGGGAGTTGCACCATGGAATTTCTTAAAGGCCGCACTAAAAGCATCCGCAGAGTCATAGCCGTATTTCAACGCTATGTCAATGACTTTCTCAGAGCTTTCACGCAAGTCTGTCACGGCTGCTGATAACCTGCGATTGCGCAAGTATTCTGCTAATGTCATATCTGCCAGAATAGAAAATAGCCTGCTAAAGAGAGGGTAAGAATAGCCCGATAGCTGCTGAAATCTTTTCATCTCCACTTCTCCAGTCAGCTGCTGCTCCAAATAATCCATGGTTTGATTGAATTGCTGCATCATATTCTTTTTTCCTTACCTCCATAAGATACAAAGGACGTTAAAAGCAAAGTGAAAATAGGAAAATTAACGTTAGTTCTTATTATTCTAGGTAATTTTTTCTTTTTCACATAATAGCTTTTAGGCCATGTTCAATTCTATCTATAGTCTATCAGATATCAGATATTTTCGCCCTAGAATCTTTGTACAAGATTTAAAGGAGTAAATTTCTATAACTTATCCTTTAGTTTCTCAACAAAGAGATAGGCTGCAGGACAGGTCAAGGTGTTCTTAATCGTCAAATGGTTGATTTGATGAATCTTCTTACGGTCTGTATGGGGAAATTCCCGACAGGCCTTGGGACGAACTTCATAGATGGAACAGAGATTATCTCCTCCTAGAAAGGGACAAGGCATGGATTTGAAAACCTTGTCCCCATCTTCATCTACCTGAAGGAATTCCGCTTCAAAAGCTGGTAATTTCATCTTAAAGTACTTAGCAATACGGGTAATATCGGCTTCTTTAAAGTCGGGTCCCAATGTCTTGCAACAGTTAGCACATGCAGTGCAATCGATCTCAGCAAAAACTTCTTCGTGAATTTGCTGGGCTATCTTATCTAAGTTTTTAGGAGGTTTTTTCTTTAGATTGGCTAAGACTTTTCGGTGCTCCTTTTGCTTTTGCAAGGCTAGTTGGTGGTAATACTCAATATCAATTTCTTTAGACATAATTTCTTTCTAATACAAGTGTTTTTGTCTATTATACCATAAACACTGCCCCCTTTTTGCTCCCTGAACATCAAAAAAGCCCTTCGGATAAAATCCGATGGGCTAGAAACGTTGTTAAATCAACGGCCGAACTTTTGAATTTCAAGGTTCGGGATAAAATAGTTCACTGAACTATTTTATTTTTTAAGGTTGTAGAATGATTTCAATCCACGGTATTCAGCTACTTCACCAAGTTGGTCTTCGATACGAAGCAATTGGTTGTATTTAGCGATACGGTCTGTACGTGAAAGTGAACCAGTCTTGATTTGTCCTGCGTTTGTTGCAACTGCGATGTCAGCGATTGTTGAATCTTCAGTTTCACCTGAACGGTGTGATACAACTGCAGTGTAACCAGCTTCTTTAGCCATTTCAATCGCTTCAAAAGTTTCAGTAAGAGTACCGATTTGGTTAACTTTGATAAGGATTGAGTTAGCAGCACCTTCTGCAATACCTTTTTCAAGGTAAGAAGTGTTTGTTACGAAGAAGTCGTCACCAACCAATTGAACTTTACCACCAAGACGTTCAGTAAGAGCTTTCCAACCGTCCCAGTCGTTTTCGTCCATACCATCTTCGATAGTGATGATTGGGTATTTGTTTACCAATTCTTCAAGGTAGTCGATTTGTTCTGCAGCAGTACGTACAGCAGCTCCTTCACCTTCGAATTTAGTGTAGTCGTAAACTTTACGTTCTTTATCGTAGAATTCTGATGATGCACAGTCAAATCCGATAAATACATCTTTACCTGGAACATAACCAGCAGCTTCGATAGCAGCGATGATAGTTTCTACACCATCTTCAGTTCCTTCAAAGCGAGGAGCGAATCCACCTTCATCACCAACGGCAGTTTCCAAACCACGAGATTTAAGGATTTTCTTAAGAGCGTGGAAGATTTCAGCACCGTAACGAAGAGCTTCTTTGAATGTTGGAGCACCAACTGGCAAGATCATGAACTCTTGGAATGCGATTGGAGCATCAGAGTGAGATCCACCATTGATGATGTTCATCATTGGAGTTGGAAGAACTTTAGTGTTGAATCCACCAAGGTAGCTGTAAAGTGGGATTTCAAGGTAGTCAGCAGCAGCACGAGCTACAGCGATAGACACACCAAGGATTGCGTTCGCACCCAATTTACCTTTGTTAGGAGTACCGTCCAAAGCGATCATTGCACGGTCGATGGCTTGTTGGTCACGAACATCGTAACCGATAATAGCTTCAGCGATAACGTTGTTTACATTATCAACTGCTTTTTGTGTACCAAGACCACCGTAACGAGATTTGTCGCCATCACGAAGTTCAACTGCTTCGTGTTCACCAGTAGAAGCTCCTGATGGAACCATACCACGTCCGAAAGCACCTGATTCAGTATAAACTTCTACTTCAAGTGTTGGGTTACCGCGTGAGTCTAGGACTTCGCGAGCGTAAACATCAGTAATAATTGACATTTTTTACTCTCCTTTGAGTTAAATTTTTTACACCTCTATGATACCTTAAAAATAAGCGTTTTTCAAGAAAAAACGTTATCTTTGTGCAAATTTTCCTTAACTTTATAAAGTAATCGCTTTCTTTTGTCTGTTTTCTTGCGATTTTTGTGATATACTGTTTTTATGACAGATTTATCAAAACAACTACTAGAAAAAGCTCATGGTGGGCCCAAATTAAACCCTGACGAACAACGCCGCTATCTCGGCACTTTCGAGGAAAGAGTTCTTGGCTACGCGGATATCAGTACTGCCAATAGTCCTGAATTAGAACATGGATTTTTCTCTATTTTAGAGGGTTTTCAAGAAAAGGTAGAGGAACTTTTTGTGAAAATCTCACCAAATATCGAGTTTGACAAACAGGTCTTTTACTTAAAACAAGCAAAGGAAAGCAACTGTCAGGCGACTATTGTTTCAGACGATCACATCACCTCTCCTTTCGGTCTTGTCATTCATACAAATGAACCTGTTCAAGTAGACGAAAAGGACCTTAGACTTGCATTCTCAAGCCTCTGGGAAGAGAAAAAGGCAGAGCCACCTAAAAAATCCATCTGGAAAAAATGGTTTGGTTAATCCTTCCTCAAATTTAATAAACGACCAATATTAGTAGATGTGTGCTCCAAATAGAGTCTTGCATTTTTCAGACTGTCTTCCAAAGGTTCACTTTTTTCTAAAATAGAAAAGGCTGCTTGGATATTTTCGAATGGTAGGGAAGGTAAACCCTCGGAAAGACTACCACAAATAGCGATAACTGGAACTCCTTCAGGAGTTCTTTTTGCTACACCGATAGGAGCTTTTCCAACAAAGCTTTGACTGTCCAGTCTACCTTCTCCAACGATAACCAAGTAGGCCCCTGCAACCTTCTTGTCAAAGTCAATCAAATCTAAGCAAGTGTCAATCCCAGATACGATAGTGGCCTCAGCAAAGGCACAGAGCCCAGCCGCAATCCCACCGCCGGCTCCTGCTCCATTGAGAGACAGGGTTGATAGCGAGAATTTTTCATAGAACTCCTGTATAGCCAGATCTACTGTCTCAAACAAAGCAGGATCCAAGCCCTTTTGTTTTCCAAATGTATAGGTCGCTCCTTGAAGACCACATAGAGGGCTCACGACATCTGCTAAAATGCGGATTTTCACATCTTCAGGTATCCTATACAACTCGCTGTCTGAAACTAACTCGAATTCAAGCAAAGTCTGACCGCAAGCTGGCAATTCTTTTCCATTCTTATCATAAAAACGATAACCTAAACCAGCAGCAATGCCTATCCCACCGTCATTACTAGCCGTACCACCTACACCGATATAGATTTCTTTCATTCCAAGATCAATGAGATGGCGAATCAACTCTCCGATACCTCTGGTTTGGATGTGAAGAGGGTTTCGTTTCTCCTGCGGAATCTTTCCTAAACCAACCAAGTCAGCAACTTCAAAGAGTGCTATTTGACCTTTTTGAAAGTAACGCATTGCTTCATTTAGGGCAAAAGGTCCTGTCACCTCTTGCCATTTTTCTTCGAGTTCAAGAGAATGTCGAATAGCGTCTACAGTTCCTTCCCCACCATCACCTATAGGGCAAAGCAGACATTCTACATCTGCTATCGATTTTTGGAATCCTCTTTTTATAGCTTGAGCGACCTCTTCTGCCGTCAAACTTTCTTTAAAAGAATCGGGTGCAATTACAATTTTCATAGTTCCTCTCATTCTAAGAAATCAATCAAAGGTAGAACTTCCAAAAAATCCCTCGTATCTACATGACAAGCTATCTCTGTTTTTACGACCTCTTTGGCACAAAATGCAATACCACGTCCTGCTGACTTTAACATCAAGAGGTCATTGGCACCATCACCGATGGCAATCGTTCTTTCTTTGGGAAGTTTCAGTTCTTTTTTCCATTTCTCAAGAGTATCTTGTTTTACTTGACCTGTCACAATTTCACCAACTAGTCGACCTGTTAAAAAACCGTCTTTGACTTCCAACTGGTTGGCGGAGAAATAGGAGATACCAAGGGATTTTGCTAATCTCTCAACTATTGGTGCAAATCCACCAGACACTAGACCGACTAGAATGCCCTTCTTTTGAAGTATGGAGATAAATTCTTGGGCATTCTTGGACAGATGAATGGATTTGATGACAGTATCAAAGACCGAAACCGGAAGGCTTTTTAACAAAGCTACCCTCGCTCGTAAACTTGTTTCAAAGTCCAATTCACCTCGCATTGCCTGGCTTGTAACCTGCGATATTTCTTCTTCACAACCTGCTTCTTTTCCTAAAAGATCAATCACCTCTTCTGCTATCAGGGTGCCGTCAATGTCCATGACACACAAGCCTTTTTCTTGAGACATAAGCTTTCCTTTCTAAACAGCCCAAAAATCGTATGAAAGAATCATACGATT
Organism: Streptococcus oralis; assembly: GCA_963515155.1. Classification (GTDB taxonomy): domain Bacteria; phylum Bacillota; class Bacilli; order Lactobacillales; family Streptococcaceae; genus Streptococcus; species Streptococcus oralis_CW. The sequence continues at coordinate 353,261 of CAUPXG010000001.1, forward strand.
TTATCTATTAGTTGACTAAACTATGGTACAAGTCAAGATAAGACTTACAAGCTGTATCCCATGAGAAATCACATTCCATAGCTTGTTTTTGTAGATTTCTCCAAACGTCTGGCTGGTTCTTATAAACATCCAAGGCTGTTTGGAAACTCCAGTTAAGCCAGTAAGGTGTTAAATTATCAAAGCTAAATCCAGTTCCAGTTCCTTCTATCGGATTGAAGGATTGAACAGTGTCACGCAAGCCACCCACTTCATGAACCAGTGGTAGAGTTCCATAGCGCATCGCCATCATTTGAGACAAACCACATGGCTCAAAACGACTTGGCATGAGGAAGAGGTCACAAGCTGCGTAGATTTCTTGAGCAAGTTTGACATCAAAAGTGATATTTGCTGATAGCTTGTCTGGATAGACTTGCGCAAACCAGGAGAAGGAATGTTCAAAAGCAGGATCTCCTGTTCCTAAAAGGACTATTTGAACGTCCTCCTGTAAGAAACGATGCAAGCTTTCTACCACAACATCAAAACCTTTTTGGCGTGTCAATCGAGAGACAATCCCAACTAGAGGAACATCTGCTCGCACTGGTAACCCAACTCTCTCTTGCAATTTTGCTTTGTTTTGAGCTTTTCCAGACAAATCTTCCTTATCAAAATGATAGTCTAAAAGTGGGTCTGTTTGAGGATTATAAAGATCTGCGTCAATACCATTGACAATACCTGAAACCTTACCTGACTCCATGCGAAGAATCTGGTCCAAACCGCAACCAAACTGACTGGTCATAATTTCGTGCGCATAGCTAGGGGAAACGGTTGAGACACGATCCGCGTAGAGAATACCTGCTTTCATCCAGTTGAGACAATCATTCCAGCGAAGGGTCCCATCAGCATAGCGTTCAAACCCAACACCGAACAAATCCCATAACATCCCTTCAGAAAACTGACCTTGAAATTCCAAATTATGAATGGTTAAAACGGTTCTGATTCCTTGATAAGCCTGAATCCAATGGTACTTTTCTTTTAACAAAAAGGGAATCATGGCTGTGTGGTAATCATGAACATGGAGAAGGTCAGGGATAAAGCCGATGCGTTCCATGGCTTCAAGAGCAGCCAGTTGGAAAAAAGCAAAGCGTTCACCATCGTCAAAATCACCGTAGACATGACTACGGAAGAAATAATACTGATTATCAATGAAGTAGAAGGTTACACCATTCAAAACCGTTTTCTTAACACCACAGTACTGTCTACGCCATCCTACACTAACTTCAAAGTGGAGAACATCCTCTATCTGGTCTCCGAACTTAGCTTCTACCATATCATAATAAGGCAAGAAAACTGCAACTTCGTGCCCCGCTTTTACAAGTGATTTGGGAAGTGCGCCAATAACATCGCCCAAACCACCTGTTTTTGAAAAGGGTGCTCCTTCTGCCGCTACAAATAAAATTTTCATGAATAAATGTCCTCTGTTACTGTTTCACCCTTCTTAACTACAACTGGATGTTCTGCTGTGCCTCGAATGACAACACCGTCCGCAACTTCAACTCCTTTGTCTAGGATGGCATATTCAACTTGGGCACCTTGACCAATCACAACTCGAGGGAATAGAATGCTGTCCTTCACCACACTATCTTTGTGAACATAAATGTTACGAGATAGGACCGACTGAACTACTTCACCCTCAATGATACTACCAGAAGCAAACTGAGAAGTACTTACTTTTGAAGTATTCGCATAGTAGGTTGGTTCTTCATTCTTAACTTTTGTATAAATCTTTTGATTTGGTGAGAAGAGAGAGTAGAACTTTTTAGATTCAAGCATATCGATGTTTGCTTGATAGTAGGATTGAACAGAGTGAATATTTGCTAAGTAACCTGTGTATTCGTAAGCAAAAGCTCCTTCTTTTACAGCTAAATCGCGAAGGACATAGCGCAACTTTTCAGGATATTCTTTCTGAGCCTCTTCTTCAAGTCGTTCAATCAACCAAGGAGTATCCACAACAAAGATATCTGTAGACATGTTGAAGAGTTCATCTGTAGATTTATTATCAAAGAGTTTGTGCGAACGAACATGGTCAGTTTCATCGATTTCCAAAATAGCATTCACATCTGAAATGTCTTTCTTTGGAAGTTTCTTATATACAACTGTGATCGGACCATTCGTTGTATTGTGTAGGTGGAAGACTTGATTCAAGTCAATATTCACCAGCACATCGCAGTTAATCGAAACGGTTTGGTTTGAACCTGAACGTCTCAAGTAGGTAAGAAGCTGTTGGTAATACTCTTTTCCAACTGTGCTGCTTTCAACACGAGTATTGTAAATTCCTAGATAGTAGTGACTTAGAAGGGTTGACAAGCCCCACTCACGACCTGAACGAATATGGTCAAAAACTGAGCTGATATTATCTTGTTGGAAAATACCAAAGATACTACGAACACCTGCATTTGCAAGACTGGAAAGGGGGAAGTCAATCAAACGGTATTTCCCACCGAAAGGCAAGCTAGCTACCGGACGGTGTTCTGTTAACGTTGACATATCATGAAAACCAACTGTGTTTCCCAAAATGGCTGAATATTTATCAATCTTCATCTGTTGCTACCCCCACTACTTCATTGTATCCTACTACTTGTACTTCGTCAGTTCCGTCAATCTCTACGCCGTCTGCAATAATGGCACCCTCACCAATAATAGCACGAGTAATCTTTGCTCCATGGCCAATAATAGCCCCACTCATGATAACAGAATCAACGACCTCAGCACCTTCACGTACTTGTGCTTCTGTTGAAAGAATCGAACGTTTAACAGTTCCATCTACAAAACAACCATCCACGACCAATGAATCTTCAACGTGAGCATGCGCACCAAAGTAGTTTGGTGGTGAAATCAAGTTTCTAGAGTAAATTTTCCACTGACGATTGCGGCTATCCAAGGCATTTTCTGGCGAAATGTACTCCATATTAGCTTCCCAAAGTGACTCAATCGTACCAACATCTTTCCAGTAGCCATTAAATTCATAAGCATAGACACTTTCACCAGACTCGAGATAGTTAGGGATAACGTTCTTCCCAAAGTCTGACATATCCACATTGCTCTTTTCAGCAGCAACAAGCATATTGCGAAGTCGTTTCCAGTCAAAAATATAAATCCCCATCGAAGCCTTTGTAGACTTAGGTTGCGCAGGTTTTTCTTCGAATTCAACGATACGGTTATTGGCATCTGTATTCATGATACCGAAACGGCTAGCTTCTTTGAGAGGTACGTCTAGGACAGCTACTGTCAAACTGGCATTGTTATCCTTATGGGACTGAAGCATATCATCGTAGTCCATCTTGTAGATGTGGTCACCAGAAAGAATCAAAACATACTCAGGATTAACACTGTCGATGTAGTCAATGTTTTGGTAGATAGCGTGACTAGTCCCTTCAAACCAACGGTTTCCTTCGCTGGCTGAATAAGGTTGTAAAATAGAGACACCTGAATTGATACCATCCAATCCCCAGCTAGAGCCATTTCCGATATGGTTATTCAAAGCAAGAGGTTGGTACTGAGTAATCACACCAACATTATGGATTCCAGAGTTTGCACAGTTGGAAAGAGCAAAGTCAATGATACGGTAGCGCCCACCGAATTGCACTGCCGGTTTGGCAATGCTTTGAGTGAGTTTTCCGAGACGTGTTCCTTGCCCACCCGCAAGGATCAAAGCTAGCATTTCATTCTTCATTTTCTACTCCTTTATAAAGTCATGTGAACGTTAAAATCGAAAGAAGGTTGGAAGTCAAACTTTTTTATAAAAATAATAGGAAATCCATTTCTCTTGTGTTTCAAGTCCAATACAAGTACATCCGTCTTTAAAATCTAAAAAATTATCATCAACAGCCCATTATTCTTTTTTCTTAGCTTGTTTCAAACGACGCTTGATCTTCCAGATACTTGCTCCCATAGCTGGCAAGGTGAAGGTCAAGGTCTGCTCATAATCCTTCCATAAGCCTTCTTGAGTCTGAACTGTTTGATTGTGCTCTTTCCACACACCTCCCCATTCTTCTAATTCTGTATTCCAAACTTCTTCGTAAATACCTGCAACAGGTAAACCAATCGTAAAGTCCTTACGTTCAACTGGTGCCATATTAAAGACACAGACTAACATTTCGTCCTTCTTGCCCTTACGAATAAAGGAAAGGACACTCTGATCTCTATTATCAGCATCGATAATCTCTATACCATCATAACTAGTATCAATTTCCCAAAGACAGCGATGGTCTTTATAGAATTGATTCAGTTGTGAAGTGAAATGCTTCATCTTGGCATTCATTGGATCTTCTAGATTAGACCATTCTAACTGCTCCTCGGACTTCCACTCGAGGAATTGTCCGTACTCACTACCCATGAACAAGAGTTTCTTACCTGGATGACAAATTTGATAGGTGTAGAGATTGCGCAGACCAGCGAACTGATTGTAGCGATCCCCCCACATCTTATGCATCATACTCTTCTTACCATGAACTACTTCATCATGTGAGAAAGGCAGGAGATAGTTTTCATTGAAAACATACATAAAGCTGAAAGTCACAAGATTAAAGTCATACTTGCGATAAATCGGATCTTCCTCGTAGAAACGGAGAATGTCGTTCATCCAGCCCATATTCCATTTATAGTCAAAGCCAAGGCCACCCATTTCTTTCATACCAGTAATCTTTGTCGCTGATGAACTTTCTTCTGCAATCATCATGATATCTGGATGAGCTAACTTAATCACTGTGTTCAACCGTTGAAGGAAATAATAACCCTCGTAGTTAAGGTTTCCACCGTCCTTATTTGGAGTCCAAGGAGCATTATCATAATCTAGATACAGCATATTGCTCACTGCATCGACCCGGATACCATCTAAGTGGTAAAAATCAATCCAAAATTTAATACTTGAAATCAAGAAAGACTGGACCTCATTTTTCCCGAGGTCAAAATTCAGTGCACCCCAACCGTAGTTATGAGCCTTGTTGTGGTCTTGGTATTCAAAAGTTGGTGTACCGTCATAATATGCCAATGCATCATCATTAATAGTGAAATGACCCGGAACCCAGTCGACGATAACACCGATATTATTTATATGACACTCTTCAACGAAATCTTGGAATTCCTCAGGTGTACCATAGGAATGTTCAAAAGCAAAGTAACCCATAAGTTGATAGCCCCAGCTCAATCCAAGTGGGTGAGCCATTAAAGGCATGAACTCAATATGTGTATAGTTCATCTCAACTAAGTATGGAATCAACTCGTCTTTCAGTTGCGAAAACGTATAGGGACTACCATCTGGATTTCTCTTCCAAGATCCTGCATGGGCTTCATATATATTAACTGGTCTCTCGAAAAATCCCAGACGTTTGCGACGTGCTAGCCAAAGGCCATCTTTCCATTTCTTTTCACGGATATTGGTCAAAACAGCTCCTGTACCCGGTCTAGCTTCAAAATAAACTGCCAACGGATCGATCTTCATAATCTGGTGACCATTTGCACGCGTGATATGATATTTATAAATCTGACCTTCCTGAGCTTGACTTGTAAAGACTTCCCAAACACCTGCTTCATTACGAACCATGGGAATCTGATTCTCAACCCAATTAGTAAAATCACCAACTAGATGAACTGCTTGTGCATTTGGAGCCCAAACCCTAAAGGTATAGCCTATTTCTCCGTTTTTCTCCTCTCTATGCGCTCCTAAATAATGCTGGAGGTGAAAGTTCTCACCTGTAGTAAAGGTTCTTAATGCTTCTTGATTATTCATTCAATCCCCTTTCTTTTGTAAGCGTTTTCTATAATTCTATTATACACTCTTTTAAGATAACTTTCAAGTAATTTACGAAGGAAATCATATTTTTTTATGAAAGCCTTCAAAAAATTACCTAGCATTTTAAAAAAGATATCCAGAAAATAGAACACAAAACAATTTCCATATATTTTTTTATTATAATACCAGAATATTCGTTTTTTATCAATTTTTTGCTGTATTATTTTGAAAAAAATAAAATCAGGAAGTTATTTTCCTGATTTTATAAATTATCTCACATCAAAAACAATGGATTTAACATTTGTCATCGCTTCGATACTATATTTAATTCCTTGCACTCCTGCACCAGAACCTTTTACACCAAGGAATGGGAAATTATCTGGTCCACGTTGTGTTTTATTATTAATATGAACGGTACCAACTTCAAGTTTTTCAGCGATTTCAAATGCCTTCTTAAAGTCATTTGTAAAGACTGAAGATTGAAGACCGAATTCTGATTCATTGGCAATTTCTAGCGCTTCATTAGCATCTGCAACTCGAATAACTGGGAGAACAGGTCCAAATGGTTCTTCCCAGGCTAATTTCATATCTCTTGTGACATAATCAAAAAGTCCTGGCCAAATGAGATTATTCTCACGTTTGATTGGGCTGAGCGCTTTGGCTCCTTTTTCCTGAGCATCTTCAATCAATCCCCAGATGAAATCAGCTGAAGCATTATCAATAACTGGCGTGATATCTGTATTGTCAAATGGATCACCGACTGTTAGCTTAGCAACTTCAGCTTGGAGCAATTCTGCCAATCTGTCTGCTACGCTTTCCACAACCAAAACACGTTTGATAGCGGTACAACGCTGACCAGAGTAGCTAAAGGCACCACCTACGATTTGCTTAGCTGCATTTTCTAAATCTGCATCTTCTAAGACAATTGCTGCATCTTTCCCACCAAGTTCAAGCATAATCGGGCGCATACCAGCTAAACGACCAATACGCTCACCAATCGGTGTTGAACCTGTAAAGTTAATGAAGTTCACTTCCTTGTGTTCGATGATGTAGTCTCCGATTTCAGAACCACGTCCAGTGATGGTGTTAAAGACACCTGCTGGGATTCCTGCTTCGTCAAATGCTTTAGCTAGCAAGAGGCCAGAAATAGATCCTTGTGTTGGGGGTTTGAACATAACGACATTTCCTGCAATCAAAGCCGGAGCAATCTTAGATCCAGAAAGGTTGACTGGATAGTTAAATGGTGCAATAGCTAAAACGACACCAACTGGTTCACGACGGACAACGGCTAGTTTATTTTTACTTGCAGCTTCAAAACCGCCACCTTCCATTGCTTGTCCAGTGATACGGAGACCTTCCTCGGCAGCAAAACGAATCAATTCTGCTGTACGTACTACTTCTCCAATGGCTGCTTTAATCCCTTTTGCAACCTCTTTAGCAAGAATGGTACCAATTTTTTCTTTATCACGTTCCAAAATGTCTGCTGTCTTATGCAAATAGGCTGCACGCTCAACGGGTGCTAAATCACGCCATGCTGGGAGAGCTGCACGCGCAGCTTTCATCGCCTCATCTACTTCAGCCTGACTCATAGCAGGTACTGTACCCAACTTTTCTTGATTGATGGGAGAATAGATGGCAATTTCATTCTCTGATGATTTCCATTTTCCATTCACTAAATTCTGATAATGTGTCAAATTCTCTTCCTCCTGAAAATGATTAAAACTTATTTTATCAAATTTTCAGAAAATTACAACCCCTTTTTGGAAAATATTGATATTTTTTTCACAAACTTGATTCTTCAAATTATTTGAAATTTATTCCTATTAGATATTGGTTTTTCAATAAAAATAAAAAAGGTCTAGAGTTAACTAAACCTTTTTGTAGTATTTACTATGAAAGTACCTTCAAGACTGCAACGCTGATATCATCAATCACATTAGACTCTTGAGAACGACTATTTGTCACAAGCATTTCTAGATTTCCTGCATTTTCAAAGTAGAAGGAAGTTCCCTTGGCATTGAATACCACCAATAAGTTCTCTGATCCACCGTGAATTTCGTAAACAATCCACCCACTATTTTCAGCAGCTGTATGGACGAAGACATGACGATAAACTTCTTCGTATGTAGGATAAGAGAAAGCCCGCCTTTGTGTTTTTAGGCGAATAATCTGGCGAATAAAGTCAATGCTCTCTTGTCTCTCATTGATTAAATCCCAGTTGACCTGGTTGACACTATCTGGAGCATTGTAACTATTCATGGCCCGTTCTCTATCTGCCGGAGTCAGCTCACCATTTTCTCCTGTAGCAAGGAGTTTGGTGCGACCAAATTCTTGCCCCAGCTCTATAAAGGACATCCCTTGCATAAGAACGCTCATCGCTGTTGCTGTCTCAACCTGACGCATAATCTTATCTGAACTGTGATCTGGGTGAAGGGTTGCTAACAAATCATGCAAGTTGTAATTATCATGGGCTTCCACGTAGTTAAGAACTTGGTTTGGACTAAGATATGAACCCAACTCTCGGCTACCAAGAATAGCTTTGGCTACAATCGGTTCTGTAGCTGCACCGCTAACAAATCCTGCCTTGATTGAGCCGTAAACTTCTCCTCCTTTGATGGCATCACGCTGATCATCATTGAAGAATCCAATATTTGGCATCTGGTAGGCATTGTCCTTCTTGGCCTTGTCATAAGGTGCAAGACCGGTCCCCATATCCCAACCTTCTCCATAGGTGATAATACGTGGATCAACTTCATCCAGTGCCCAACGAATTGCCTGCATGGTTTTGATATCGTGAATTCCCATCAAGTCGAAACGGAAACCGTCAATATTGTATTCTTTTACCCAATAAAGGAGTGAGTCAATCATATACTTGCGGTACATTTCGTGTTCGCTTGCGGTTTCATTTCCAACACCTGTGCCGTTTTGGAAGGTTCCATCTGGATTCATACGATAGTAATAATCAGGAACAGTTGTTTGGAAAGGTGCATCGACCGTTGAAAAGGTATGGTTGTAAACGACATCCATAATGACACCGATTCCCGCATCATGATATGCTTGAATCATGGTTTTAAGGTCTCGAATAACCTGTCCAGGATCATCTAAATTGCTAGAGAAACTTGGTTCAGGAGCATTGTAGTTTTGAGGGTCATAACCCCAGTTATAGGTTACATTCCCGTCCTCGTCATATTCCTTATGGCGATCAAAGATTGGTTGGAGTTGAACATAATTACAGCCGAGTTCTTTGATATAATCAAAGGCTGTTGCTTGACCATACTGGTTAACCGTTCCAGTCTGGGCAGCCCCAAGGAAGGTTCCACGGAGATGCTCTGCCACTCCAGATGTCGGTGATTTTGTAAAATCACGAATATGCATTTCACAGATAACTGCTTTACATGGATTTTCCAAACGCCAAGGAGCGTCTGTCCCATGTTTAACTTCGAATCCTTCTACCTGTCTATCTTGCTGAGAGAGAATGACGGAACGTTTCCCGTCAGGACTTGTAGCGATAGTGTAAGGATCTCGTGTCAAAGTCTGGTGGTGTGGAAACTCAATCTGATACTGGTAAGCTTTACCTGCAAGATTTTCATCCAGGTCTACACTCCAAACACCAATGGTATTGTACTTATGACTGTATGAATAGCTATTCCCACGCTCAAGATTAAAGGTTTTCCAAATCGGCGCGTCGTTACTTGTATTTTCATAAACGACCACTTGAACTGCTGTAGCTGTTGGAGCCCAGAGTTTAAAGCTTGTCTGGTAGTCAGAGATACTATAACCCAACTCTCCTTGGTATCCCCAATGGTGATCAAAACTTTCACTGTGAAAGGCTTTATCAAAAGCAAACGGGTTTCGATCTTTATAGTAAGGACTTGCAATGGCTGGATTTTCAGAATAATAAACCGTCTCATCACCATCCAAAATCCAAACCTCAGTCAACAGTGGATAATGGTTAAACCGTAGGAGATAGTCCTTTGTCTTTCCATCGATTTCGACAGAAAAGCTCAGAGTATCGAGCCTTTCTGCACTTATAACTGTAAAGGAGAATTTAGCTCCAAAATAGTCATTTTCATAATACAAATTTTCTTTAACATCTGCCTGTTTTCTACTGAATGAACAAGCATCATAATCCCCATTTTTTCGGTGAAAATGGATGACTACTGGGTATCTATACATTTCTTTTCCTAATTCCTAATTTCAATTTTAATTTTTTTATGTGGTGCTGAAGAATTTAGCGGGAATTTCAGCACAATAGAGAATAGCTTTAATAGATATAAAAACACATCAGGAGAGATAGTTCCAGACTATCTGACATCTATTTTTCAACTATTCTTTACAAACTTTCTAGCCAGGCCTCATCTCGAACTTCGATACCAAGTTCTTGTGCTTTTTGGAGCTTGCTTCCTGCATCTGCTCCTGCTACGACAAGATTCGTTTTCTTAGATACACTGCCTGTGACTTTGGCACCTAGACTTTCGAGTTTATTTTTGGCTTCTGAGCGTGTGAGACGTTCCAATTTTCCAGTTAATACAACGGTCAAACCTGACAAGGCCGCATCCGCTACTACTGTCTGTCCTTTGTAGTCCAGATTGACTCCAGCTTCTTTCAACTCGTCTAAAAGAATCTTCGATCCTTCTGTAGCAAAATAAGTCTGAAGGCTTTGGGCAATCACACTACCCAAGCTCTCGATACTTGCTACTTCCTCAGGATCTGCTTGGGCTAGATTTTCAATAGAGTGGAAATGTTGGAGCAAGAGTTGGCTAGCCTTACTTCCGACATGGCGAATTCCCAGACCAAACAAGAGTTTTTCAGCAGAGTTTTCCTTGGATGCTTGAATGGCCTGATATAGTTTAGAAGCAGACTTTTCCTTGACGCCTTCTAAAAGAAGGAAATCGTTTTCTTTCAAACGGTAAATATCTGCCACATCCTTAACCAGATTAGCAGCAAAAAGCTTTTCGACGATAGATGGACCAAGACCCGTAATATTCATAGCATCTCGAGAGGCAAAGTGAATCAAACCTTCCATGATTTGGGCAGGACAGCGTGGATTGATACAACGAAGAGCCACTTCATCTTCAAAATGAAGCAACTGACTGTCACAGCTCGGACAGTTAGTCGGAATATCTAGTTTTTCTTCAGAAACACGTTTAGACTCTACCACACGCAGAACAGCAGGGATGATATCTCCAGCCTTATAAACGATAACCGTATCATCTTTGCGGATATCCTTTTCAGCGATATAATCTACATTATGCAAGGTTGCACGGCTAACAGTTGTCCCAGCAAGCTGAACAGGTGTTAGATTGGCAGTCGGGGTCACAACACCCGTCCGACCTACTGTCCAGTCAACTGAAAGGAGCTGGGCTTCTTTTTCTTCAGCGGGAAATTTATAAGCTACTGCCCACTTGGGTGCTTTAACGGTAAAGCCGAGTTCTTCTTGACCTGCTAAGTCATTGACCTTGATGACCACCCCATCGATATCGTAAGGAAGTTTCTCCCGTTCTTGTCCTACTTCTTGGATAAAATCCCATACCTCATCTATACTTTCAGCCAATATTCGTTTAGGATTAACTACAAAACCAAGCTGTTCAAGATGCTCCAAGACTTTTTCTTGACTATCACGAGTAGAAGGGCTGGCTTCTTGATAGAGGAAAGTCGCAAGATTGCGTTTGGCCACTACTGCTGTATCCAGCTGACGCAAAGTTCCAGCCGCCGCATTACGAGGATTGGCAAATTCAGGCTCTCCATTTTCTTGGCGAGCTTGGTTGACCAGATCAAATGAAGCGCGTGGCATGTAACACTCTCCACGAACGGTGATATCAAGTTCTTCTGGCAAGGTCAAAGGAATGTCCTTGACGCGCTTGAGATTTTCAGTGATATTCTCACCAATAGAACCATCTCCACGTGTCGCCCCAGAGACCAAAATTCCCTTCTCATAGGTAAGAGAGATAGACAAACCATCGATTTTCAGCTCGCAAATATAGGTCGGTTGGGGTAATTCCTTTCGAACACGCGCATCAAAAGCTTCTAACTCTTCACGTGAAAAAGCATCCTGCAAACTGTATAGAGGATACTGATGACTGTATTTTTCAAAACCATCTAAAACTTTACCACCAACACGATGGGTCGGACTGTCCGCTAAAACTTGATCTGGATAGGCAGCTTCCAATTCGACCAACTCTCGGTAGAGGCGATCATACTCGCTATCTGAAACCGAGGGATTGTCACTCGTATAGTACTCGGTCGCATAGCGGTTAAGTAAGGCAACTAACTCATTCATTCTTTCATTCATATTCCCATTTTACCATAAAGCAAGCCCTCCTCACAATAGAGAAGGACTGAAAAATGGTTTGTAGTGTAATATTTTCTTAAAAAAAGAAATTATAACTCTTTTTTAAAATGACTTCGCACATAAACGAGGGATAAACAAGACAAGACGATGACACCGCTTCCAATTATCAGAAAAGAAGAGAGATGGACACTTGGTAGCACCGTCATAAAGCCTTTTGCAATCGGCATAAATAGGATGGCTAAGGTAAAAATGGTGCTTAGTACTCTTCCCAAGTATTCCCCCTCAACCTTTGTTTGCACCTGAGTAAAAAAGTGAATATTAAATATCGTCATAAACAGTTCACAAACTAAATTTCCAGAAAAGGAAAGAAAAGTTGGCAATGGTAACCCCATCATAAAAACCCCAACTCCAGTCAAGGCCAATAGAATCAAAAGATTATAAACACCTGCCTTTATTTTGCTAGCTAGAAGAGCTCCGATAATCGAACCAATAGCGCCCATAGTTAAAATAGTTGCATAAGCTCCTTCTACCCCGTATAGTCGATTTGAAAAAGGGAGGAGAAATTCAAAAGCTGCAAAAAAGAAATTAACACTGGAAGCTACTAACAAGAGGAAAAAGATCTCTTTCTGGTGCCAGATATAGCCAAGTCCTTCCTTCATATCAGCAAAAATATTTTTCCAGCTGAAAGTCTTTTTCTCTTGTAACTGAGTCTCTTTTTTGGGAAGGAAAGCTACTAAGGTAAATGCGATGAAAAAGCTAATGGCATCTAAAACAAGCGTCATATGGAGACTGGCAAATTGTAAAACGATGAAAGAAAGTACAGGGGAGCTAACGCCTACAACCTGCAAAACGAGCTCTAAGCGAGCATTATAGGTCACAATCTCTTCTTTTTTTACAACTTCAGTTATAATGGCTTTGTTGGCTGTACGAGAAAATGCAAAGGCAACCGCCTGAACAATATTGGCAAAAATCAAGGCAGCAATCATCAAGCTATCATTTCTGATGAAAGAAATAGCTAAACAGAGAATACCACAAACCAGGTCTGTCGTCATCAAAATTTTGCGACGCGAAAAGCGGTTTGAAATCACTCCGCCAAAGGGATTGACCAGAATCGATGTGACGAGTTCAGAAATTTGATAAATCCCAAGAACAGTCTGCCCTATCGTTCCCATTGATGCCAACCAAACACTGTTTCCATAATCATAGAGCATATTTCCTATTTTATTAATAGCACCACGACTAATCAACTGGATTGCATGTCGATTCATATAAAAAACCCCTCTCAAATTTTGAAACTATTGTATCAAAACTGAAAGGAGTCTCTTTATTTTTCCCTTATTTGGGAAATTTAAGGATTTACAAATTTTTCATAATGTTCCTGATAGTAAGCCACTTGCTCTGGAAGTCCAAGCACAGCAAAAATATGCATGGCCTCCCGCATCTGACTACAACCCTCTTCTTTCAAGTCTCTCTGGTAGAGGGCGAAACCTTTGAGATAATGGAAGATATTGCGCTCATAAAGCTTGATACCATTTCCAATTAACTTCTCCACATAGCCCTCAAAATAGTCCGCATCCGCAAAGGATCGATTTTCCAAACAATGCTGGTAACAGTTAAGAGCTAAAATCAAAACAAGTTTTCGATGCCGACCAATTTCTTTGTAGTAGTCTTCTCGCTCCATGACTTCTCTGCCAATCCGAGCCACATAGTCCACATTGTAGAAAGTATAGAGATTTCCGAAAAGAATCAACTCATACATAGTCCATTCTTCTGTTTGAAAAAGATAATCTGCTACCTTTTCCAAATCACTCTGCCTCATCGCGTAACGAGAATCTCTTTGACAAATCAGACCTTGTAGCAGAATCCAATTCAGCTCAAAATAGAGGGGATTGGTCGAACTCTTAGCCTTTTCAAGTTGTTCTCTTTGAAGCTTTTGAAAACCTGCAATATCATTTGAGTAGTAAAGCGGAATAATCTGTGCCATCAAGGCAACATGTTCATGATTTTGAAAATCCCTAGCCTTGTCCATGAAATTTTCAATAGTCACATGAATATTATCCAAAATCTCAAAGAAACGGGAAACTGCTAAATCAGACTCACCAAGCTCAAAGCGAGATAACTGAGAGGTCGAGCAAGAATCGCCCGCTGCTTCCTTTAAAGAGTAGTTCCCACTGGTTCGAAATTCACGAAATACTTTTCCAAGATGTTCCATCTTTACACCTGCTCTGATAATTCTTCCCACTCAAGCATGGCTTCTTCCTGACGATGGCTGATTTTTTCCAGTTCAGCCTGCATCTCCATGAGTTTTTCAGCGTCATTGGTTTCCAACATTTGTTCAGAGATGGCTTGGCTTTTACTTTCTAGTTCTTCGATTTCAGATTCTAAACTTTCGATTTGTCGCATGAGTTTGCGGGCTTCTTTCTGACTTTCTTTCTGAGCCTGATAATCATTAACTGGACTTTCTTCTTTTTCTTGATTGCTAGTTGAAGCTTCCGCTGTCTGAATCGCTTCTACTTCTGCTTTCTTTTCAACATAGTAGTCGTAATCCCCAAGGTAGAGGGTTGAACCATTTTCGGACAATTCCAAAACATGAGTGGCTACACGATTGATAAAGTAACGGTCGTGACTGACGAAAAGAAGGGTCCCATCAAAGTCAATCAAGGCATTTTCTAGCACTTCCTTGCTATCAATATCCAAGTGGTTGGTCGGCTCGTCAAGAATTAAAAAGTTGTTGTTTTCCATAGAAAGTTTGGCAAGTAACAAACGAGCTTTTTCGCCACCTGACAGCATGCCAACTGATTTCTTAACATCATCTCCTGAGAAAAGGAAGGCTCCAAGTCGATTACGGATTTCAACCTCTGGTGTTAGTTTAAAATCATTCCAAAGTTCATCTAGGACACTATTGCTTGGTGTTAGCTTGCTTTGAGTCTGGTCATAGTAACCAACCTCAACATTGGCACCAAAACGCTTCTCTCCCTTGATAAAAGGGATCTGGTCCACAATAGACTTGATAAAGGTTGATTTCCCGATGCCGTTTGGTCCGACAATCGCAACAGCATTCATCTTACGAAGGTCTAGGTTGATAGGCTCTGAAAATATTTCCCCATCATAGCCAATAGCCGCATTTTCAACGGTTAAAACGACATTTCCAGACGTTTTTTCCGACTGGAAGGTCATGTTGGCTGATTTCTTGCCAGCTTCAGGCTTGTCCAAACGCTCCATTTTTTCTAGTTGTTTACGGCGAGATTGGGCACGTTTGGTCGTTGAAGCTCGGACTAGATTGCGATTGACAAAGTCTTCTAGAGCCGCGATTTCCTTCTGTTGCTTTTCATAGTTTTTTGCCTCAGTAGCTAGCTTTTGCTCCTTTAACTCAACAAAGCGAGAGTAATTACCTACATAACGATCTAAGGAATGCTTAGTCAAATCGAGTGTAACCGTCGCAACCTTATCCAAAAAGTAACGGTCGTGACTGACAATAATGAGTGCACCACTATAATTTACTAGGTAATTTTCCAACCAGGCAATGGTTTCGATATCCAAGTGGTTGGTTGGCTCGTCCAAGACCAAGAGATTTGGCTTTTCAAGGAGCATTTTAGCCAGTGCAAGACGAGTATTTTGACCACCTGAAAGCTCAGCAATTTTCATCTGCCACATAGACTCGTCAAACTTGAATCCATTCAAAATCGCTCGAATATCAGCTTCGTAAGTAAAGCCACCATCCTGGCGGAAATTCTCTGACAAACGATCATAATCCGCCATCAGTTTATCCAAATCTTCACCCGACTTTTCACCCATCTCTAATTCCATTTGACGCAGTTGTGTCTCTGCCCGACGCAAGTCATCAAAGACGTGAAGCATTTCATCATAAATGGTATTTTCAGACTCAAAACGGCTATCTTGGGCTAGGTAAGACAGAGAGATATCTTTTTTCTTATTAATTTCTCCACTAGTTGGCTCCTCTTCTCCAACCAAAATCTTTAAAAGAGTAGACTTACCTGCACCATTTTTCCCAACAAGAGCAATTCGGTCTCGTTCATCTACCTGCAGATTAATATTATCAAAAAGAACCTCACCAGCAAAAGATCGTTCAATTTTATTAGCTTGTAAAATAATCATATCTCTATTTTACTATCTTTTTCTCTTTTGCACAATTGCAACGAAAAAAGTTCGAGTCATAAACTCGAACCTTTCATCTTAGTATCCAATGCCTCCACGGAATGTGCGAGCCATATCTTTCAATTCATAGTTTTTAGAAGAGGTATCGATGGTCCATTTTCCATCTTTCTTAGTCATTTTAATTTCATAACCCTCTTTCTTCATGTTATCACTAGTGTCTAGAGGAGTTGAATCAAATTGACTTGGTGCATTTTCTAAAATGTATTTTTCACCAGCTTTCATAGCTTCAGAGTAGTTGCTATATTTACCTTTGTTTTCTTCGTAGAATTTACGGCTCAATTCATAAACATTCAAGTTATCCAAGTCGATTGTTTCTGGTCTAACATAAACAACAGCATAATCTGGCAAGTATGTCTTCACCTTGTAATCAACTTTTGCTCTCTTAGCATTTGCTTTGATGTAAGCATCTGCGAATGTTCTAAGTTCTGAATCAGAAGGTTTGTAGTTATAGAAACCTTTTCCGAATGACTCTGTAAATTTCTTGATAAACTCTTCTTTATCAGCTTTCGCATCGTTTGTGAATTCAGCACTATTATCAGAAGATTTTTTATCATCGGCAAGTGCTACAACTTGCGACTTATTGTCAGTAGCACTTAGGTTCGTTCCACCACCAGAGCTTTCCCCATTAAGGTAAACAGCATCGACATATTTTTTCATTACATCTTTTGCTTCATCAATATTGTCTTCATACTGACTTGGATCCACCTTGATGGCTACATCGTTATTCTTTTTAGAATTCTCTTTGATGTCATCATAAAAGCTAGGTGCGAAGTGGAGTTCATACTTAGCATTCTTGTCGACTTCATACACTACATAACCAGCAACACTCTTTCCTTTAGAAAGACTGTCACCATATGACATAAATTTCGTTTTACTGTCGCTTTCGTAGATTTGAATTGGTTGTAATTTTTCATCTTTTTCATTATAAAGCGTAATATCTTGGCTAGTAAAACTAAACTGTTTATCACGATTGTTCTTGATTTCGACTTGAAGTGCAAGGTAGCTTGAAGATGAATCTTCATCTTTAGGCAATACAAACATACCATCTTTCACAGAAACTTCAAAGTTTGAGTTCGAGGCAGTACCATTGTCGCTTGCTTTTTTTTGAGCTCCACAGGCAACAAGTGCTAAAGCTGACAAAAGCAAAGCAGAATGCTTAAGAATTTTTTTCATAATGGATTCTCCTTTAATGATTTACTATATTTTACCATACGCAGAATAAAAATCAAAACAGAAACCAGATATTTTCAAAATATCTTAAATTTATAGAGTTTCAACTTAAATTTTTCTATCTGTTCATTTGATACATTAAAGGCTTTTTTATAAAAAGAATAGAATATAACAATATTTTTGATTTTTTTCTTCAACAAACCTACAAAATGAATTATAAACTTTCATGTTATAAAGTATCTAATAATTAATTTTCATCCCTAACTTAGTATAAGTAAGCACAGTCCCCACCATTTTCCCGCTAAAGTGCAAAAGTTAATTTCCTACATTTTAAGTTATGCTAACGTTTTACTAAAATGTCAAAACGTGATATAATGAAAGCGATTAAAGCAAATAAACAAAGGAGACACTCTATGACTTACCAAGAAAATTATCAAAAATGGGTCGATTTTGCTGACCTTCCAGACTACCTTCGTCAAGATTTAATCAATATGGACGAAAAAACAAAGGAAGATGCCTTTTATACCAATCTTGAATTTGGTACCGCTGGTATGCGTGGTTTGATCGGTGCTGGTACAAACCGCATCAATATCTACGTTGTTCGTCAAGCTACCGAAGGTTTGGCTCGTTTGATTGAGTCAAAAGGTGGAAACGAAAAAGAACGTGGTGTAGCAATTGCCTACGATAGCCGTCACTTCTCACCTGAGTTTGCCTTTGAATCTGCGGCAGTTCTTGCTAAACACGGTATCAAATCTTACGTATTTGAAAGCCTCCGTCCAACTCCAGAACTCTCATTTGCAGTTCGTCACCTCAACTGTTTTGCAGGTATCATGATTACTGCCAGCCATAACCCTGCTCCATTTAACGGTTACAAGGTTTACGGTGAAGACGGTGGACAAATGCCTCCACATGACGCGGACGCTTTGACTACTTACATTCGTGCTATCGAAAATCCATTCGCTGTGGAAGTTGCCGATGTAGAAGCGGAAAAAGCTTCTGGCTTGATTGAAGTTATCGGCGAAGCTGTTGATGCAGAATACCTTAAAGAAGTTAAAGACGTAAACATCAACCCAGCCTTGATCGAAGAATTCGGTAAAGACATGAAGATTGTCTACACACCACTTCATGGTACGGGTGAAATGTTGGCTCGTCGTGCTCTTGCTCAAGCAGGATTTGACTCTGTTCAAGTTGTTGAAGCACAAGCAACTGCTGATCCTGACTTCTCAACTGTAAAATCTCCAAACCCAGAAAGCCAAGCAGCCTTCGCCCTTGCTGAAGAACTTGGTCGTCAAGTTGGTGCAGATGTGCTTGTTGCAACTGACCCTGACGCTGACCGTGTTGGTGTTGAAGTTCTTCAAAAAGATGGTAGCTACCTTAACCTTTCAGGTAACCAAATCGGTGCTATCATGGCTAAATACATCTTGGAAGCCCACAAAAATGCTGGAACTCTTCCTGAAAATGCAGCTCTCTGCAAATCCATCGTATCAACTGACTTGGTAACGAAGATTGCTGAAAGCTACGGCGCAACCATGTTCAACGTTTTGACAGGTTTCAAATTCATCGCAGAGAAAATCCAAGAATTTGAAGAAAAACACAATCACACTTACATGATGGGATTTGAAGAAAGCTTCGGTTACTTGATTAAACCATTCGTACGTGATAAAGATGCTATCCAAGCCGTTCTTGTCGTTGCTGAACTTGCTGCCTACTACCGTTCACGTGGTTTGACACTTGCTGACGGTATCGAAGAAATCTACAAAGAATACGGCTACTACGCTGAAAAGACCATCTCTGTTACCCTTTCTGGTGTTGATGGTGCTGAACAAATCAAATCGATTATGGCTAAGTTCCGTAACAATGCTCCAAAAGAATGGAACGCAACAGCTATCACTGTCGTAGAAGACTTCAAGGCTCAAACTGCTACTGCTGCTGACGGTACTGTTACAAACTTGACAACTCCTCCAAGTGATGTTTTGAAATACACTCTTGCGGATGGTTCTTGGATTGCAGTTCGCCCTTCAGGTACAGAACCAAAAATCAAGTTCTACATTGCCGTTGTGGGTGAAAGCAACGAAGATTCACAAGCTAAGATTGCCAACATCGAAGCAGAAATCAATGCGTTTGTTAAATAAGAAATTATAAAAGATGAGACCAACCAATCTCATCTTTTTTTCGTATCAAATCTAAGCATTTTTAGAAACTTTATGGCATACTAGACTTATCAATGAAAGCGAGGTAATCTCATGGAACAATTTTTAGAAAACATTAAAGATCTTGAAGTTACAACTGTTGCGCGTGCCCAAGAAGCACTTGATAATAAAGAAACTGCAACTTTCTTTATCGGCCGCAAAACTTGCCCTTACTGCCGTAAATTTGCAGGCACATTGGCAGGTGTCGTAGCTGAAACCAAAGCTCACATCTACTTCATCAACAGTGAAGAAGCAAGTCAACTCAATGAATTGCAAGAATTCCGCTCACGTTATGGAATCCCAACCGTACCAGGATTTGTTCACATTTTAGATGGCCAAATCAATGTCCGTTGCGACTCTTCTATGTCCGCACAAGAAATCAAGGACTTTGCTGGATTGTAAAAAAACCACTCATCGAGTGGTTTTTGTATAGTCTAAATTACTTTTTTTCAAGCAAGTCTTGTATTATTCTATGCAGTTCTTCTATCTTCTCAGATTGTTTCTCTAGTAATAATCTTTGAGTTATTAATTCGTCTTGGAGTTTATCAAGCTTTATCTGATCATCTGGATTATCCTTTACAAAAAAGTTTGTCAAGGAACTCGTTAACATTCCTATTGTGCCAATACCAACAAGCATTAGTAAAACAGCTAACCACTTCCCAAAAATCGACGCAGGAATAATATCACCATAACCAACAGTTGTTACTGTAACAATAGCCCACCAAAGACTATCTGAGAAAGCCTTCTCCTCTACAACTGAGAAGATTGAGCTTCCAACAAATACAATAAATACATTGACATATAAGATATAAAGCAAGCCATTCGTTCGTAGTAATCTACTAGCTTTTCTTTCTAATTTTCCACTTAAGCCAATTATTCTTAATAACCTTGTAAGTTTAACTAATTTTGTTAATTTTGCTAAACGAAAAATACGTCCCAAACGGAAAACTGTAAAAATAGCATTTGATGGAAGGATTGCCAATAAATCAAAAATATTATCAATAATGAAACGAAATTTTTCTTTACTAGTAAAGAAACGCCATAGATAGTCTACTATAAACACTATCCAAATCATTAAATCAATAATATTGTAAGGCGAATTATGCAAATCTATAACATCCATAAATCCAAAAATAACTAGCACCACAGATATCAATGCTAATAATAATATGATTGTGTCATAGTAATCTGAAAATGTCCAAGTCTTCTTCAATTTATATTTCTCCATTATAATCGCTTATGAATTTATTATAGCATAAATTTAAAACTACGATTCATTAAAAATGAACACCACTTGGTGTTCATTTTTATATATCCGTTAAAGGTGTTGCAGTGTCTGGAGACGTATCGTAAACTTGAAAATCCACTCCTACTCCTAGATCTGCTTGAGCTAACTGATTGACCATGGTCATGTGGGCTAGTTCTTTAATATTGTTCTCTTTGGATAAATGCCCAAGATAGATTCTCTTAGTCCGATTTCCCATTGCACGAATCATGGCCTCAGCACCATCCTCGTTAGAAAGGTGACCGAGATCCGATAGAATTCGCTGTTTGAGTCGCCAAGCATAAGATCCTGCTCGCAAAATCTCTACATCGTGGTTGG
This sequence comes from Streptococcus oralis, assembly GCA_963515155.1. Lineage (GTDB taxonomy): Bacteria > Bacillota > Bacilli > Lactobacillales > Streptococcaceae > Streptococcus > Streptococcus oralis_CW. The sequence continues at coordinate 374,458 of CAUPXG010000001.1, forward strand.
ACTCTATGAGATAACCGTCCGCATTTTCGACTATTCCAGCCATACGGTCACTTACATAGCCTGTATCGGTCAACACGACAAAACTCTTGTCGTCTTTCATAAATCGGTAAAACTGGGGTGCTGCCGCATCATGGCTAACACCAAAACTCTCAATATCGATATCGCCAAAGGTTTTGGTTTTACCCATTTCAAAGATATGCTTTTGCGAAGAGTCCACCTTGCCGAGGTACTTGCTATTTTCCATAGCCTGCCAAGTCTTTTCATTGGCGTAAAGATCCATGCCATATTTACGAGCCAAGACACCGACCCCATGAATATGGTCTGAATGCTCATGCGTAATCAGAATCGCATCCAAATCTTCAGGTTTGCGATTGATTTCAGCTAGCAGGCTGGTAATTTTCTTACCAGACAAGCCCGCATCTACTAGGATTTTCTTTTTTGGGGTTTCCAGGTAAAAGGAATTCCCACTAGAACCTGATGCTAAAATACTGTATTTAAAGCCTTTTTCACTCATTCTGGTCTTCTATTTCGTCCTCCCATATTTCTTCTTTTACGGCATCCTTATCATAAGGGAGCACTATTGTAAAGGTTGAGCCCTTACCGTATTCACTTTTGGCCCATATAAAGCCATTGTGTTGTTTGATGATTTCTTTTGCGATAGCCAGACCTAGACCAGTTCCACCTTGAGCCCGGCTTCTTGCACGATCTACACGGTAAAAGCGGTCAAAAATCTTCGGCAAATCTTGCTTTGGAATACCTAGACCTTGGTCTTTGATGGATAAAATCATCTGGTCATCAGTGGTCTTCATGCTAACAGTAATTTTGCCGCCATCTGGTGAGTACTTGATGGCATTGTTAAGAATATTATCAATCACCTGAGTCATCTTATCGGTATCAATCTCAATCCAAACTGAATTAATAGGGTAATCTCTGACAAGTTCATATTTTTTCTCTTCATCCTGGCTCCTCATCTTATCAAAGCGGTTGAGAATAAAGGTGATGAATGCTGTAAAATTAATCAATTCCACATCTAGCTGACTTGTCGTATTATCAATACGAGAGAGATGCAAGAGATCTGTTACCATCCGCATCATACGGTTGGTTTCATCGAGTGAAACCTTGATAAAATCAGGAGCAACAGGATCATACAGAGCTCCCTCGTCCAAGGCTTCAAGATAAGATTTAACACTGGTCAAAGGAGTTCGCAACTCGTGACTCACGTTCGAAACAAAGAGTCTTCGCTCACGTTCTTCCTTCTCCTGCTCGGTTGTATCATGTAAAACGGCAACCAAACCAGAGATGAAACCTGACTCACGACGAACCAGAGCAAAACGTACACGAAGGCTCAGGTATTCACCATTTACATCCTGGGAGTCAATCGTCAACTCAGGAATCTGTGTAATCAGGTCACGCAGCTCATACTCATCTTCTATCTTAAGCAATTCGAGGATGCTTTTATTCAGAACATCTTCTTTCTGCACACCGAGCTGTTTCTTGGCCATATCATTGATCATGGTAATCTGGCCACGGCGATTGGTCGCAAGAACGCCATCTGTCATGTAAGAAAGAATACTGTTCAATCGTTTACTCTCTTGTTCCAGATTTTCTTGGGTCAAACGAATAACTTCTGACAAATCATTGAGGTTATTGGTAATATTGGTGATTTCTGTACTGCCCTGTAAGTCCAAGACTTGAGAATAATCACCTGCAATCAAGTCCTTAACCTTTTGATTTATCTCCTTGAGGCGGATATTATCTCGACGGTTTTCCAGCAAGAGCAAGGTCACCACCAAGATAAAGCCAAGTAAAATCAAGATAAAGATAAAATCACTGGTCAGAATAGTTTGTCTAATATCTTCAATCATTATTTCTCATATAGTATCCAACACCACGACGTGTGAGAATGTACTCTGGACGACTTGGAGTATCTTCTATTTTCTCACGCAAGCGTCTAATGGTCACGTCCACAGTACGAACATCACCAAAATAGTCATAACCCCATACAGTCTCAAGCAAGTGTTCACGCGTAATCACTTGTCCAATATGGGAAGCCAAGTGATATAAGAGCTCAAACTCACGGTGGGTCAAATCTAATTCCTCACCATATTTCTTTGCCACGTAAGCATCTGGAACGATTTCCAAATCACCAATTTGTAAAGGTTGCGTCTTCTTCTCATCAGACTCTTGGTTATCTACTGAAACTAGATCGGTACGACGAAGAAGGGCCTTAACACGAGCCTGCAACTCACGGTTTGAGAAAGGTTTTGTAACATAATCATCTGCACCTAACTCTAAACCAATAACCTTGTCAAACTCGCTATCCTTGGCTGAGAGCATGATGATTGGAACACTACTGGTCTTGCGAATAGCTTTAGCAACTTCTAAACCATCAATTTCAGGTAACATCAAGTCGAGGATAATAATGTCCGGTTGCTCTGCTTCAAATAGCTCGATTGCCTCACGACCATTGAAGGCTGTAACGACTTCATAACCTTCCTTGGCCATATTAAACTTAATAATATCTGAGATTGGTTTCTCATCATCTACAATTAATATTTTTTTCATTTTATCACCTTTTCTTTATCTATTATAACAAAAAAATGTAAAGAAGGCACAAATGGCTACTGTAAGCCTTCATCTTCAAGAGCTGTTTTATAAGCCTGCCAAATTTTTTGTTGAGGTTTCGCAAGTGGATAATCAGAAAACTCCTGAGGAGAAACCCAGCGAATTTCTCTGTCCGAAAACTGTTTTGTTTCTGTCACCTGACCAGCTAGGATTTGAATATGCCATTTCCGATGACTAAATACATGCTTGACTTGGTCAAATACTTGCTGGGACCAATTCACTTCTAAATCATAATCCTGCTCAAAGCTTTCTTGAGGGCTGGGTCCAAATGCTCTGCTTTCCTCTTTGACTTGAGAAAAGAGATCTAGCTGATCGTCATCACTTGAGAAATCATCAACTTCGATCAAGGGGAAGTGCCAAAAACCGGCTAGTAGTTTCTCGCTTTCATTTTTTTCAAGTAGATATTGACCACGGTCATTGCGTACAACCAAAGCCTTGAGATAGATTGGGAGGGGCTTTTTCTTGGGTTCTTTAATCGGATATACATCCATAGTCCCATTCTGATAGGCTGCACTAAAGTCCTTAACAGGACTTTCTTCTGGTCGAGGGTTAACTGGAGCCTCTATGTCAGACCCTAAATCCATCAGAGCTTGGTTAAAGTCACCTGGTCGTTTCGGGTCAATCAAGATTTCCATCATTGCCTGAAAAATTTTGCGATTGCTGGGAACTCCGATATCATGATTAACCTCAAACAAGCGTGCCAAAACCCGCATGACATTGCCATCAACCGCTGGCTCAGGCAAATTAAAAGCGATACTGGAAATAGCTCCTGCAGTGTAAGGGCCAATCCCTTTCAGGCAAGATATTCCTTCATAGGTATTTGGAAATTGCCCCCCAAAGTCAGTCATAATCTGCTGAGCTGCAGCCTGCATATTGCGCACTCGAGAATAATAGCCTAATCCCTCCCAAGCCTTCAACAAACGCTCTTCAGGAGCATTGGCCAGACTTTCAACTGTTGGAAACCAGTCCAAGAATCGTTCGTAATATGGAATAACTGTATCCACCCTGGTCTGCTGCAGCATGATTTCAGATACCCAGATGTGATAAGGATTTTTACTTCTCCGCCAAGGTAGTTCTCGCTTGTTTTCATCATACCAATTAAGGAGTTTCTCACGAAAAGAAATGATCTTCTCCTCTGGCCACATGACGATATCGTATTCTTTCAAATCTAACATATATCTAGTATAACATAGAAGCTTCTAACTGTCCTTTTCTCAGTACTAAAAAGCCTCTTCCCATGGGAAAGAGGACTAAATCTTATTGATGAACTGCTTGAGCTGCTGTGATAAGGGTCAACTTGTACACATCATCTGCATTACATCCACGAGAAAGGTCGTTAACAGGTTTGTTCAAACCTTGTAAAACAGGTCCGACAGCCGCAAAACCACCAAGACGTTCTGCCATCTTGTAACCAATATTTCCGGCTTCGATACCTGGGAAGATAAAGACATTTGCTTGACCAGCTACGTTACTTCCTGGAGCTTTTAGAGCTGCAGTTTCAGGAACAAAGGCAGCATCAAATTGCAACTCACCATCAATCTCAAGGTCAGGGCGCAAGTCGTGAGCAATTTTAGTTGCCTCCACTACCTTATCAACACTTTCACCAAAACCTGAACCTTTAGTAGAATAGCTTAGCATAGCAATTTTAGGTTCAATACCAAACATTTTAGCTGTGATTGCTGAGTTGATCGCAATTTCAGCCAAGGCTTCTGCATCTGGATTGATATTAATGGCACAGTCACCAAATAGATAGCGTTCCGTACCACGTACCATGAGGAAGGCACCTGACGTACGAGTTACATTTGGACGAGTTTTGATGATTTGAAGGGCTGGGCGAACTGTTGAGGCGGTTGAGTGAATTGCTCCTGACACCATACCGTCAACCAAGCCCAAGTAGACTAGCATCACACCAAAGTAGTTGACATCTTCAACCAAAACTTTGCGCGCTTCTTCTTCAGTCATTTTGCCCTTACGACGCTCTACTAAAGCAGCAACCATTTCTTCGAATTGATGATAATGTTGAGGATCAATCACTTCATAACCATCCATGATCCCTTCGATTTCGAGATAAATTTTAATTTTTTCAGGGTTTCCGAGCAAAACAGGGATTACTTCTGTTTCTTTTACCAAGCGTTTTGTTGCTTGAAGAATACGTGGCTCTTCCCCTTCAGGGAGAACGATACGAGCATTTTTGCCAACTAGGTTGGCTTTGAGATTTTCAAAAACTTCCATGAGTTTTCTCCTTTAAGAAAATAAATTATACTCCAAATAGATTTTAAAGAGTATTAGTTGATAACTGAGTAATAAGATTGCTGAAATCATCCGGTAAGGGGCTTTCTAGTTGCAAATCTTGCTCTAGAAAGGGATGATAAAAAGATAAATAATGACAATGCAAGGCCTGGCGTTGAATCCCATCGTCTAGGCCGCCTCCATAGAGATCGTCTCCCAACAAAGGAAAACCAATATGAGAAAAATGCACTCGGATTTGGTGGGTTCGCCCAGTATGCAGGCGAATATCAACTAGGTGAATATTTCCATAGGACGCTACAACTTTGTAAGACGTATGAGCGTATTTCCCACCTTTGGCAACCCGTCTCGTGATAATAGAATCTTCATCACGCGCAATCGGGGCAATAATCTCCCCCTCTGGCTCCAAGTCACCATCTCCTTTAACAAGTGCAAAATACCTTTTTTCGATAGACTTTCGTTGCAGTTGCTTGTCTAATCGTGCATGAGCATAACCGTGCTTGGCAAAGAGCATCAAACCAGATGTATCTCTATCAAGCCTAGTCACGATGTGAACTTGCTGGTTTTCATATTCTTGCTTAACATAGTAGCCCTTGATAAAATTAGCAATGGTATTGGAATGATTGACACTGGGGATGGAAGCTACTCCATAAGGTTTATTCAAAACCAGAAAATGGTCATCCTCATAGAGAACATCCAGTGGACGCTCAATTGCTTCAAGACTCTCAAACCCTTCCTCCGCTGGAATGTCAATAGTTACCCTGTCTCCAATATCTAAGAGATAAGTCGCATTTTGTGGTTGGTCATTGACCAGAATAGCCCCGCCTCGAAACTTAATCTTAGCCAAAAGTCCCTTAGAAACCTCATGTTTCTTGAGGAAAGTTTTAACTTTGACGTGCTCATCTGCGGTAAATTCGAACCTCATTCATCCACCTCGCCGATGAAGGCATCTTTGACACGATTCCAGAAACTAGTATGACTTGGTGTCGCTACGAAGTGAATCTTGTGATGGTCGATTTGATACTCAATCCGTTCGATATTACGGAATGAATAGACGCTGTTATCGACTGATATCGTGTGATAATCATTGCGTGTCGGCAAGAGTTCAATCTTATCCTTTTTGGGAATAATGATCGATGATCCCAAAGTGCGATAGACTCGGTTGTTAAGACTCGCTATTTCCGTCAACTGCAAGGCTTCAATGGTAGGATGCAAGACAGCTCCACCCAGGGACTTGTTGTAGGCAGTACTACCCGTCGGAGTTGAAACAGTCACTCCATCTCCACGAAATCTCTCGAACGGAACATGGTTAATGATGATATCTGCCACCATGGTGCGGTCTGATCGACGGATACTCGCTTCATTTAAGGCTCGGAAGATTTTCACTTCTCCATTTTCAAGCGTTACCTTGACATTCAAAACAGGATAAGAAACCTTGGCACCAGTATCGAGTAGGAGATTGGTCACCAACTGATCCAACTCAAAATCACGATAATCTGTGTAAAATCCCAAATGCCCTGTATGAACACCTACAAATCGAACCTTGTCTAACTGATTCTCATACTTGTGGAAAGCGGACAAAAGCATCCCGTCACCACCAATCGAAATGACGATGTCAGGATTGGTATCGTTCAGTATAAAATGTTGTTTCTTTAGTTTTTCCCTCAGCTCATGCAAAACCTTCTGGCTTTGTGGTTTTCTATTTGCTATGAGGTCAACTCGTTTACCTGTATTCTTCATCTGTATCGTCACTATTTCCTACACCGTCATTTAATTTTCTGCTCAATGGATCAAAGAGAGCCTGCGCTTCCTGGATGTCATCTCGAATCTTACCCATTTCTTCATCCAGTTGATAGGCTATTTTGGCCGTGATTTCCAGTCTTTTCCTGATTTCTTCTGGAAAATCGCCCTGATATTTATAATTGAGCGAGTGTTCAATCGTAGCCCAGAAATTCATGGCTAACGTCCGTATTTGAATTTCCGCCAAAATCGTCTTAGCCCCGTTGATCGTATCAACCGTGTACTCAACAACCACGTGATAAGAACGATAGCCCGAAGCCTTACGATGAGTGATATAGTCTCGTTCCTGAACGACTCTCATATCTTGGCGTTTACGTAGAATCTCAACTACCTCTTTAACGTCATCAACAAACTGGACCATGACACGTAAACCAGCAATATCTTGCAAGTCATTTTCTAAAGTTGCATAAGTAATTCCTCGACGAGCCATTTTTTCTTTAATACTTTCAATCGGTTTTACCCGACCCGTTACAAACTCAATCGGAGAATGCTTGTTTTGCTTACGATACTGTTTGCGAATTCCCCGAAGTTTAATCTTCAATTCACCAACAGCCTGAATGTAAGGATCTAAAAATTCTTCCCATTCTATGGTCATACTTTCTCCCTTGTAATGTTTGATTGCTCTGTCGAAAATCTTTGATTTTTTCAGTACATTCGTATACAATAAATACATTGTCCATTATACCATAAATCGCTTTCAAAGATATAGAAAAGGTTGAAAAAATGAAACATTTAGAAATAGAATTGAAAACACTTCTGAAAAAAGAGGAATATGATCATCTAAAAAAACAGTTTTCCCATATCCAACCCGTTCTTCAGAAGAACTACTACATTGACACACCAGATTTCCAATTGCGTGAAAAGAAGGTTGCCATGCGCATTCGCACTTTTGCAGATTGGGCGGAATTGACCTTAAAAGTGCCTCAAACTGTAGGAAATATGGAATACAACCAGAAACTAACTCTTCCAGAAGCTGAATCGTACCTAGAAAAACCAAAACTACCTCAGGGTCTCGTTCTAGAGAAGCTCTCTAAGATTGGCATCGAAAGCCATGACTGGCTTGTTCTAGGTTGCCTTTCCACCCTTCGTTATGAAATGAAAACTGAGATTGGCTTAATGGCCTTAGATGAAAGTCAATACTTTGACCAGACGGACTATGAACTCGAACTTGAAGTCACCGACCATGAAAAAGGGAAAGAAGATTTTCAGAGATTTTTAGATGAAAATCAGATAACCTATCAGAAAGCTCCTTCAAAATTAATTCGTTTTATTAAAAGCATGAAAAAAAGCTGAAATAATCTCCTTTTTTTGGTAAAATAGAAAAGATAAAAATAAAAGAATCTGGCTTTGAAAAACAAAACTTTCTCAAAGAAGATTCACAAAGTTTACAGAGGACGGTCTATAATGTCAGATAGAAACAACATGAAACTTTTCACCCTAAACTCTAACCATGAAATCGCTCAAAAGATTGCGGATACAGTTGGTGTACCTCTCGGGAAATTATCCTCTCGACAATTTTCTGACGGCGAAATCCAGGTCAACATTGAAGAAAGTGTCCGTGGTTACGACGTCTACATCATCCAGTCAACCAGCTACCCTGTTAGCAACCACTTGATGGAGTTGTTGATCATGGTTGACGCTTGTGTACGTGCAAGTGCTCATAGTATCAACGTTGTCCTCCCTTACTTTGGTTATGCGCGTCAGGATCGTATCGCTTCTTCTCGCGAACCCCTCACTGCAAAACTAGTTGCAAATATGCTTGTCAAAGCTGGTGTAAGCCGTGTTCTAACGCTTGACCTCCACGCTGTTCAGGTCCAAGGTTTCTTTGATATTCCTGTAGACAATCTTTATACTGTTCCTCTATTTGCTAAGCACTACTGTGATAAAGGACTTCTTGGTTCTGATGTTGTTGTTGTCAGTCCAAAGAACTCTGGTGTTAAACGTGCACGTAGTTTGGCTGAATACCTTGATGCTCCTATTGCTATCATTGACTACGCCCAAGACGATTCTGATCGTAACGAAGGCTATATCATTGGGGATGTTGAAGGCAAGAAGGCTATCTTGATTGACGATATCCTAAATACTGGTCGTACTTTCTCTGAAGCAGCCAAAATCGTTGAACGTGAAGGTGCAACTGAGATTTATGCAGTTTCTAGTCACGGTTTATTTGTTGAAGGTGCAGCAGACCTTCTTGACGCTACAAACATCAAAGAAATCCTTGTGACAGACTCCGTAGCAACCAAAGAAAGAACTCCAGAAAATGTATGCTACATTACTGCTAGCGAATTAATTGGTGATGCTATCGTCCGCATCCATGAAAGAAAACCAGTCAGCCCACTCTTTGCTTACAACAAAAAGAAATAAGGTGATTCTTTGATTTATTTGGACAATGCTGCAACGACTCCTATGTCTGCAGTAGCTATTGCAGAAATGACCAAGGTCATGCAAGAAACTCATGGTAATCCTTCTAGTATTCATGGTCATGGTCGGCAGGCTGGTAAACTCTTACGAGAGGCTCGTCAGGACTTAGCCCACTTACTAGGAACCAAACCTCAACATATCTTTTTCACATCTGGCGGTACAGAAAGTAACAATACAGCCATTATCGGCTATTGCCTACGTCATCAAAATCGTGGAAAACATATCATCACAACAGCTATCGAACACCATTCTATACTTGAGACTGTCGATTACCTGGTGCAACATTTTGGCTTTGAAGTGACCATCATCCAACCAGTAAATCAAGAGATAACTGCTCAGCAAATTCAAGAAGCCTTACGTGACGATACCATTCTCGTTTCCACCATGTACGCTAACAATGAAACTGGAAGTCTCTTACCTATCGCTGAGATTGGACATATTTTAAAAGACCATCCTGCTGCTTATCATATAGATGCTGTTCAAGCTATCGGAAAAATTCCTATCCATCCCGAGGAATTGGGAATTGATTTCCTCAGCGCTTCTGCCCACAAATTCCATGGACCAAAAGGAGTCGGATTTCTTTACGCATCGACTGGAGACTTTGATTCCTACCTTCACGGTGGAGACCAAGAACAAAAGAAACGGGCTGGAACAGAAAATCTCGCTGCCATTGTAGGCATGGTCGCTGCTCTCAAAGAGGATTTAAATGACCAAGTTGAGCATTACCAAAAACTAAGCGCACTCAAAGCTACTTTTTTAGAAGAAATTGCAGGTCTCGACTACTATCTCAATGAAAGCAACCACCAACTTCCTTATGTTGTCAACATTGGCTTTCCTGGTCAAAAAAATGATTTGCTCTTGCTTCGGTTAGACCTGGAAGGAATTTCAATTTCTACCGGTTCAGCTTGTACTGCTGGTATTGTGCAAACCAGTCATGTTCTTGAAGCATTTTATGGGTCTGATTCGCATCGTTTAACAGAATCTGTCCGTATCAGTCTCTCTCCTCTTAATACCGAAGAAGAACTGAAACAACTCGCACAAACCTTAAAAAATATTATTGGAGATTAATCTAATGGCATTCGAAAAAACCATTAAACTACAAAACTGCCGCTACGACTACACACTTAGCCCAACTGTCAAAAAGTTCACACTGAAAGATAATACTTTCTTTGAAACAAAAGTTGGAAACTTTGAACTGACTCGTCTGCTTGAGAAAGTACCCAACAGTGGTGAAGGTTTCAACCTAAAAATCATCATCAACAAAGACCTTACAGGTGCTAAACTCAACATTACTGACAAGTCAGGTCTTCGTTTGGTTAATATCTTTAAATCAGAAAACCACCACATTCATCAGGAAAAATTCTACTTCCTCATGGACAGTTTAGTAGAACGCGGTATCTTCACTAAAGAAGAAAGATAATTGACTATGTATCGACTTACCTATCAAGATAACTATCACGTAGAACGTACACTTGAATATAAGGATTACGAAGAGCTCATGTTATCTCTATCAGGCTGTGTGACCCTACCTGATACTCTCCTAATCAGCTCCTTAACGCTGAATGATAAGGTGATTTATCAAGGATTGGTTGGCGATCTCTACCGTTTTCTATCACAAGCTCATTTTTCAGATAAAAACTAAGAAATTTCTTAGTTTTTTCTTGTTTTTGTTGATTTTTTCACAATGTTTCTATAAAATAGAAGAATAGAAAGGTTGTGATTTTGTGAAAGATAAACAGTCTGCTATTCCAAAAGCAACAGCAAAAAGACTCTCACTTTACTATCGAATTTTCAAGAGATTTCATGCAGAAAAAATCGAACGTGCCAACTCCAAGCAAATTGCAGAGGCTATCGGAATCGATTCTGCGACCGTTCGTCGGGATTTTTCCTATTTTGGTGAACTAGGTCGTCGTGGTTTTGGTTACGATGTCAAAAAATTGATGAATTTTTTTGCTGATCTCCTAAATGATAACTCAATTACAAATGTTATGTTGGTTGGGATTGGAAATATGGGCCATGCCCTTCTCCACTACCGCTTCCACGAGCGTAACAAGATGAAAATTATCATGGCCTTTGACCTAGATGACCATCCAGAAGTTGGAAGCCAAACACCTGATGGAATTCCAATCTATGGTATCTCACAGATTAAAGAAAAAATCAAAGAAGCAGATGTCAAAACTGCTATCCTAACAGTTCCAAGTGTTAAATCACAAGAAGTTGCCAATCTTTTGGTCGATGCTGGTATAAAAGGTATTCTCAGCTTTTCCCCTGTTCACCTTCACCTCCCAAAAGATGTGGTTGTTCAGTATGTCGATTTGACAAGTGAACTCCAAACCCTCCTCTATTTTATGCGTAAAGAGGATTAGAAAGCGAAAGCATTTATGAAAAAACCAGTTATTGGGATTACAGGAAATGAAAAAGCTCATCCAGATGATGACATCATGATGAGCTATGCAGCAAAAGGCTTTGTTGAAGGAGTCAAGGACGCTGGCGGAATTCCAATCATCCTACCAATTGGTGATCAAGAAATGGCTGCCTATTACATCAGTATCATTGATAAGCTCATCCTAACGGGTGGGCAAAATGTTGATCCAAAATACTATGGTGAACCAAAGGCTATTGATAGTGATGACTACCATCTTCAAAGAGATATTTTTGAACTAGCACTTATCAAAGAAGCGATTAAGCAAAAGAAACCAATTTTCTCTGTTTGTAGGGGTACTCAACTTTTCAATGTCGCCATGGGAGGCACGCTTCACCAAGATATCGAGGATCATTGGCAGGACTGTTCAGCCGAATATACTACCCAACGCCTCGTAACGGAACCTAATACGATTCTCCGAGAAATCTATGGAGAAATCTCTCACATCAACTCCTTCCACCACCAGAGCATTAAAGATCTAGCCTCAAATCTTAAGGTTGTAGCACATGATCCTAAAGATGGAATCATTGAGGCTGTGACAACTACGGACGGCTTTCCTTATCTTGGTGTCCAATGGCATCCAGAATTTCTCTTTGAAAATCGTCCCAAAGATAAAACGCTATTTGACTATGTTGTTAACGAACTCTAAATTAGATTCGTCTTTTCACGGTAACTAAAGTAATCCGAGTGAGAGACAATCAGATGGTCCAAGAAAACGATACCCATCAGTTCGCAGGCTTCCTTGACTAGCTTAGTGACATGATCGTCGTTTCGACTAGGAGATACTGCACCAGATGGATGATTGTGAACGAGAATCACGGAGGTAGCCATATGCTTGAGGGCATAGTGAAGAATTTCCCTCGGTTCAGCAATGCTGCGTGTCGCAGATCCGATAAAAATAGTTTGCTGATGGATGATTTGATTTTGAGTATTGAGATAGAGCGCCACTAGGTGCTCTTGTTTTTTGTCGCCAAGTTCCTGTTGCATTTTCTTGGCTAGCTTTTGACTACTGAGAATACTTTCCATCTCAAGGGTTTCATGTTTGTGAATGCGGTGTCCCAGTTCAATCACTGCTTGTAGTTCAATGGCTTTAATCCGTCCAATACCAGACAGACTCTGCAATTCCTGCAGGGTCATATTTTTCAGATCAGTTAGACTGTTAAGACTATTCAAGACTCTCTGGGAAATTTCAAAAACATTGGCCGTACGCGTTCCGGTTCTGAGTAGAATTGCTAGCAATTCTTGATTGCTCAGTGCCTCTACTCCTTCTTTAACCAGTCTTTCTCTAGGCAAAAGTGAATCTTCTTGGAATGAAATGCTGTACATAAAAATCCTCCTCACTTTATTATTCGTGAGAAGGATGGAAAATTAGATTTTTTTCTCAATTGGAGCTACACTGGCTAAGAGTTTTTTCAGCCCCACTTCTGGGAAATTGATTTTCAACTCCTGAGTATCACCGCTACCAGAGACTTCCAGAACAGTTCCCTCTCCCCACTTCTTGTGGAGAGCAATATCCCCAATAGACCAGTTGGTATCGCTTGAATCTTTTTTATTTCCGGCTGCTAACTGTCCAAACGGAAGACCACTTGACTGGATAGAGCTTGGTGCAGCATTCCGTTTCCGTTCTTGAAGGGCCTGAGCTAGGCTCATACCTTGACCAAAGGCCACTCCACCACTGCTATAAGATGCCTTAAAGCTAGTATTCGCCGGACGAGCCAAGCCTTGATATTCAATCAAGTCCGAACTAATTTCATTGATAAAACGAGTTGGACGATTGTAGTTGGTACGCCCAAAAAGCAAGCGAGAGTTAGCATTGGTCAGATAAAGGATCTTTTCTGCGCGTGTAATACCGACATAGGCCAAACGGCGTTCTTCTTCCAGTTCATCAGGATCCTCAGCTGCACGGCTAAGTGGAAAGACATTTTCCTCCATCCCAATGATAAAGACAACTGGGAACTCAAGTCCCTTAGCTGCGTGCAAGGTCATCAAGGTCACTTCCGATGTTTCCTGACTACCAGAGTCCGTATCCGCAATCAGGGCAAGGTCATTCAAGAAACGACTGAGTTTGTCCAAACCTGTTTCCTCTTCTTGACTATCAGGATTGTCGTCAAAATTCTTGGTAACAGATAGAAATTCCTCGATATTTTCAACCCGAGCCTTGCTTTCTAAGGTCGCTTGGGCATTGAGAATATCGATATAACCTGTTTTTTCTAGAACAGCCTCAACCAGCTCGGTGATAGTTAATTGATCCAGTTTTTCTCGCAAATCCAAAATCATATTGGCAAAGTCCCAAATTGACTGTGCTGCCTTCCCCTTGATTCCTGATAACATGATATTGGCTGAAGCATCCAGCATAGACATGTCTTGCATATTAGCAAAGCCGCGAATTTTCTCAACGGTTCCTGGGCCAATTCCGCGTTTAGGCTCGTTGATAATGCGCTCAAAACTGATATTATCACTCAAATTGGCAATGAGGTTAAGATAAGCGATAATATCACGGATTTCCTTACGGCTGTAGAACTTGGTTCCTCCAACCATAGTATAAGGAATATTGGACTTGAGCAAGGCTTCCTCAATGGTACGGGATTGTGCATTAGTCCGATAAAGAACTGCAAAATCCTTATGAAGGAAGTTTTGACTGCGACCAAGTTCATCGATGGTTTTGGCTACAAAAACAGCCTCATCTTGTTCGTCATTTGCGCGATAGTAAATAATCTGCTCTCCATCCGCATTCTGGGTCCAGAGATTCTTGGGACGGCGATTTTTATTGTTTTTGATGACGTCGTTTGCAGCTTGAAGAATAGTTTTGGTTGAACGATAATTCTCCTCTAACAAAACGACCTTGGCGTTAGGGTAATCTTTCTCAAAATCCAAAATATTCTGCATATCAGCCCCACGCCAACCGTAAATAGACTGGTCAGCATCACCGACTACGCAGATATTTTTAAAGCGTGAAGCCAAGAGTTTGACCAGTTGGTACTGGGCATGGTTGGTATCTTGGTACTCATCAACGTGAATGTACTGGAACTTCTGCTGATAGTAGGTCAAGACGTCAGGATTTTGATCAAAGAGACGCAGGGTCAGCATAATCAAATCATCAAAGTCAAGGGACTCAGACTGACGAAGCTCCTTTTGATAGGCCGTATAACACTGAGCAACGATTTGCGTATACATATCACCAGCCTGGGCAGCATAAGCCACATCATCAATCAAGTCATTCTTAGCATTGGAAATAGTCCCTAAAATGCTCCGTTCATTCCATTTTTTAGGATCCAAGTTCAACTGCTTGAGAATGCGTTTCATGAGAGTTCGTTGCTCACCTGGATCTACAATAGTGAAATTTCGGTTATAGCCAATATGATCCGCATCACGACGTAGAATACGAACACACATGGAGTGAAAGGTCGCAATCAGACAGTCCTGAGTAGCTGGATTGAGGCCATAGGCACGCTCCTTCATCTCACGCGCCGCCTTATTGGTAAAGGTAATGGCCAAGATATTCCAAGGATTGACCATCTTTTCATCAATCAAATAAGCAATACGGTGGGTCAAAACTCGGGTCTTCCCAGAACCAGCACCAGCCATGATCAACAAGGGCCCTTCTGTCGTTTGCACCGCCTCAGCTTGACGGTCATTCATTCCATTCAATAATGCGTTCATTTTCTCTTCCTTACTCTTGAAGTCAATGTTTCTATTATATCAGAAATCAGGGAAAATATCTTTACCTAGACTGATTACGTCTAGAGAGTAACACTATTATCAGCAGAAGACAACTCCTTAGATTTAGACAAGAAAATGAGCTTGGATAGCTTTTCCAAACTCATTTAAATCAATTGCAATTTACTAGAACAAACCTAGAACGGTTCCATCACTTTCCACATCCATATTAAGAGCGGCTGGACGTTTTGGAAGACCTGGCATGGTCATGACATCACCAGTTAGGGCAACGATGAAGCCTGCACCCAATTTTGGTACCAATTCACGAATGGTAATTTCAAAGTTTTCTGGTGCTCCAAGTGCATTTGGATTGTCTGAGAAACTGTACTGAGTTTTCGCCATACAGATTGGCAATTTGTCCCAACCATTCTGAACGATTTGGGCAATTTGCGTTTGAGCTTTCTTCTCAAAGTTCACTTTGCTACCACGGTAGATTTCAGTAACAATCTTTTCAATCTTTTCTTGGACAGAAAGGTCATTGTCATAAAGACGAGTATAGTTGGCTGGATTTTCAGAGATTGTCTTGACAAGTGTTTCGGCAAGTGCTACTCCACCTTCTGCACCATTGGCCCAGACACTTGCTAGTTCAACTGGTACATCGATTGAGGCACAGAGTTCTTTCAAGGCCTCGATTTCAGCTTCTGTATCTGAGACAAATTCATTAATCGCGACAACTGCTGGAATACCGAACTTACGGATGTTCTCAACGTGGCGTTTCAAGTTAGCAAAACCTGCACGAACTGCCTCCACATTTTCCTCTGTCAAAGCGTCCTTAGCTACACCACCATTCATCTTAAGGGCACGAAGGGTTGCAACGATGACAACTGCATCTGGAGATGTTGGCAAGTTTGGTGTCTTAATGTCAAGGAATTTCTCAGCACCAAGGTCCGCACCAAAACCAGCTTCAGTAACAGTATAATCAGCCAAGCGAAGGGCTGTGCTTGTTGCCAAAACAGAGTTACATCCATGAGCGATATTGGCAAATGGACCACCGTGTACAAAGGCAGGTGTACCGTAAATTGTCTGAACCAAGTTCGGTTTGATAGCATCTTTCAAAATCAATGCTAATGCTCCCTCAACCTGTAAATCACCAACAGTAACTGGTGTACGGTCATAGCGATAGCCAATAACGATATTCGCCAAGCGCTTTTTCAAATCTTCAATATCCGTCGCCAAGCAAAGAATGGCCATGATTTCTGAAGCAACTGTAATATCAAAACCATCCTCACGAGGAATACCGTTTAGAGGACCACCAAGTCCAACGGTTACATGACGAAGGGCACGGTCATTCAAGTCTACTACACGTTTCCAGAGGATACGACGTTGGTCGATTCCCAGCTCATTTCCTTGGTGTAAGTGGTTGTCAATCAAGGCAGAAAGAGCGTTGTTAGCAGTTGTAATGGCATGCATATCCCCGGTAAAGTGAAGATTGATATCCTCCATTGGCAACACTTGGGCATAACCACCACCGGCTGCACCACCCTTAATCCCCATTACTGGGCCAAGAGACGGTTCGCGAATAGCAATCATGGTTTTCTTACCAATCTTGTTCAAGGCATCCGCAAGACCAATGGTAATGGTTGATTTTCCTTCACCTGCTGGTGTCGGGTTAATGGCAGTAACCAAGATTAATTTTCCAACTGGATTGCTGTCAGCTGCACGAATTTTATCAAAGCTGAGCTTAGCCTTGTACTTTCCATACAATTCCAAATCATCGTAAGAAATACCCAGTTTCTCTACAACATCAACGATTGGTTTCAGCTCAATACTCTGTGCGATTTCAATATCTGTTTTCATTCAAAACTCCTCTAGCCTCTAATTTGATAATTCATTATAACACAAAACAAGATTTTTAACATCCATAAACTCTCTAAACGTTCGTAAATATCCTGAATTTCAAGAATTTTAGAGCCCTTTGAAAAATTTTATATGGCTTTATAGTTTGAAACTATAGTTAATCTTCGCTTTTACCAAAAATTTATCGCTTTCATTTTACTTACTGTTTATTTTTGTGTACAATAGTGCTATGAAAATTTTAGTCACATCGGGCGGTACGAGTGAAGCTATCGATAATGTCCGCTCTATTACTAACCATTCTACAGGTCGCTTGGGGAAAATCATCACAGAAACCTTGCTTGCTGCAGGGCATGAAGTTTGTTTGATAACGACAAAACGAGCTCTGAAGCCAGAAGCTCATCCCAACCTAAGCATTCGAGAAATTGATAATACCAACGACCTTCTAGTTGGGATGCAAGAACTTGTTAAGGAATATCAGGTCTTAATCCACTCAATGGCCGTATCTGATTACACTCCTGTTTATATGACGGGGCTTGAGGAGGTTCAGGCTAGCTCCAATCTAGAAGAATTTTTAAGCAAGCAGAATCATCAAGCTAAGATTTCTTCAACTGATGAGGTTCAGGTCTTATTCCTGAAAAAAACACCAAAAATCATCTCTCTAGTCAAGGAATGGAATCCTGCTATTCATCTGATTGGTTTTAAACTGCTAGTTGATGTCTCTGAAGATTATCTCATTGAGATCGCACGAAAAAGTCTTATCAAGAACCAAGCAGACTTAATCATTGCAAATGACCTCACTCAAATTTCAGCAAACCAGCATCAAGCAATCTTTGTTGAGAAAGAGCAACTCCAAACCGTTCAAACCAAAGAGGAAATAGCAAACCTCCTCCTTGAAAAAATTCAAGCATACGATTCATAGAAAGGAAAGCCATGGCAAATATTCTCATCGCAGTGACAGGTTCCATTGCCTCCTATAAAGCAGCTGACCTAGTCAGTTCCTTGAAGAAACAAGGTCATCAGGTCACTGTCTTAATGACTGAGGCAGCGAGAGAGTTTATCCAACCGTTGACACTACAGGTCCTCTCTCAAAATCCTGTCCACCTTGATGTCATGAAGGAACCTGCTCCTGATCAAGTCAATCATATCGAACTAGGCAAAAGGACTGACCTTTTTATTGTTGTTCCTGCTACTGCTAATACCATTGCCAAACTAGCACACGGATTTGCGGACAACATGGTGACAAGTACAGCACTTGCCCTGCCAGACCACGTCAAAAAGTTAGTCGCACCAGCCATGAATACAAAGATGTATGACCATCCGGCAACTCAGGCTAACCTAAAAACATTAGAGACCTATGGTTATCAGATCATCTCTCCAAAAGAATCTCTACTAGCCTGTGGCGATCACGGCAAAGGCGCCCTAGCTGACCTGAATACTATTTTAGAAAGAATAAAGGAAACCCTCAATGAACAAACGCTCTAACATTGCACCGATTGCTATCTTTTTTGCAGTTATGCTCGTTATCCACTTTTTGAGTTCTCTCCTATTTAACCTTTTCCCATTCCCGATTAAACCAACTATCGTTCATATTCCAGTCATTATTGCTAGTATCATCTATGGCCCTCGAGTTGGAGTTACACTTGGTTTTCTTATGGGACTATTGAGCTTAACGGTAAACACAATTACCATCCTTCCAACCAGCTACCTATTCTCACCTTTTGTACCAAACGGAAACATCTATTCAGCAATGATTGCCATCCTACCTCGTATTTTGATTGGTTTGACACCTTACTTGGTTTATAAATTATTAAAAAACAGAACAGGTCTCATCTTTGCTGGTGCTCTCGGTTCCCTTACCAACACCGTCTTTGTCCTTGGGGGAATCTTCTTCCTTTTTGGAAATGTCTTCGACGGCAATATCCAAAAACTCTTAGCAACCGTTATTTCTACAAACTCAATTGCCGAGCTTGTCATTTCTGCCGTTCTAACAGTAGCAATTGTCCCACGTATCGAAACCTTGAAGAAATAAAAAATCAACTCCACTTTCGTCCTGAAGGTGGAGTTTAGCATTTAAAACATGAGAAACATCAATAGAATGTGAAAGCCAAAGCGCAGGAGCTGATACGAAAGAGGTGTAGGTTGCTGACTTTTTTGGCTATCCAAGTATAGGGTTAGTGATAGAAAAATCAAACCAAATGCAATCGCCAATCTGACGAAATAAGCAATTTCGAGTATTGCTGCCATCAAAAGAAAACCTAATAAAGGAAGGCTAAAGAGTGAAACAGCCAGACTGCTTGCTAATAGAGAGAGTAGCGACAGGACCAATAAACTATAAACTATGAAACGAGTCCAACCTGAGACTACTTTCCCTTCACTTTTCTGTTTTGACATCATCACGATTACCACGATTAGGTAAACAAAAAGTATCATCACAATTTCTCCTCAGTTCCTATTATTCTTTACCACATTTTAACCAAATTTTCCTGAAAAATCAATAATGCTTCTTGACTTGATTGGTGATTTATTGTACTATACTTGTGTATATACAGATAAATGGAGGTTCTTATGGATATACGGAAAAAAACGCAGTTTATGACTATGACTGCCTTACTCACTGCAATAGCGATTTTGATTCCAATCATTATGCCTTTTAAAATCGTTATCCCACCGGCTTCTTACACCTTGGGAAGTCATATCCCCATCTTTATCGCCATGTTTCTTTCGCCTTTGATGGCTGCTTTTGTGATTATTGCTTCTAGTCTTGGTTTCCTGATGGCAGGTTATCCGCCTGTTATTGTACTTCGTGCCTTCTCTCACATTGTTTTTGGTACTTTGGGGGCTTTGTACTTAAAAAAATTCCCTGAAACCTTGGATAAACCAAAGGCGTCTTGGATTTTTAACTTTGTTTTGGGTGTTGTTCATGCTATCGCTGAAGTAATAGCTTGTATCATCTTTTATGCTACTTCAGGGACAAATGTTGAAAATATGTTTTATGTTCTCTTTGTCCTAGTTGGTTTTGGCACAATCGTCCATAGTATGGTAGACTATACATTAGCACTAGCTGTCTATAAAGTGCTTCGAAAACGTCGCTAAAAGGAAAAACTATGACAAAGGATCGCAAACAAGCTCTTCTCAAACTGTTAAAAGAGGCACCAAAAGCTCTCAATGGTCAAACCTTGGCTGAGCACTTCCATGTTACGCGCCAAGTCATTGTACAGGACATCGCTATTCTCCGAGCAGATGGAGCTCCTATCCTATCCACCAATCGTGGCTATATCTACAAAGAAAATGATGCCAGCCCGTACGTGCACAAACTCTTTAAAG
This sequence comes from Streptococcus oralis, assembly GCA_963515155.1. GTDB lineage: Bacteria > Bacillota > Bacilli > Lactobacillales > Streptococcaceae > Streptococcus > Streptococcus oralis_CW. Next base: position 394,811 of record CAUPXG010000001.1, read on the forward strand.
TGAAACATGAACTGGAAGAAATCGGTCAGGAACTACTAGCTATTGTAGATAATGGCGGACGCGTTCAAAATATCTTAATCGATCATCCCGTTTATGGCGAAATTGAAACCCTACTCAAACTCACTTGTCGCCGAGATGTCCAGCACTTTCTGGAACAAGTCGAGAATTCAGACTTTAGAGCCCTTTCTGAATTGACAGACGGCATCCATTACCACCTTGTTGAAGCAGAAACACAACAAGACCTCCATTATATCGAGGAGGCCTTGGATCAGTTAGGTTATTTAGTAAAAGACTAGAAAATTTCTTTTTCCCAGCCGTCCTCTGTGCGGTGGCGATAGAAGAACTCAGACTTGTCAGGTGCTTCCATCATTTCCATCAAAGGCAACATATCATAGGCCAGTTCCAAATTTGGAATCTGGTCTTTTTGCACCCAAGATACTTCTCCTTCATCTGAAGATTGGAGATTTCCAGTAAACTCTGTCGCTTTATAGCAAACAACGATGTAGCGTCCACCTGTATCTAAGGGCCAGTTTTTAATGCCGACTAGTTGTGGATTCTGAATCGTTAGACCTGTTTCTTCATAAATCTCACGAATGACAGACTCGGCAAAAGCCTCGCCATTCTCAACATGTCCTCCTGGAAAGGCATAGCCAGACCAGCGATTGTTTTCGGGTGAACGATACTGCATCACCACGCGCTGGGTTTCGAGGTCTTCAATCAGACAGATGTTGGTTAAAATAGTTGCTTGGGCACGGGACATAGATTTGCTCGCTTTCTAAGTTATTAAAATGTATCTTCGTTATATTCTACTTCTGACTTCATGATAAAGGGATTGATCAATTCATGATGTTCATAAGTAGTACGGGCCAAAAAACCTCTAGCAATGATGATTTCCTTATCTTGTATGCGATAGTCTATATTGATAGGGATGGCTGGATCCGAGATAACTGATAAAACAAAGAATGCTGCAAACCAAAGGTAAAATGTCACCAATCCACTAAATATTTGAAAAATAAGGTGATACCATTGAAAATCTCTTGTTCTATAAAAGATTCTCCAGGGGTGGATTAGGAAGGTTAAACAAAGAATAAAAAACCAACTATTCCACAAAATCGGAGTAAAAGATAGGCCAAAAACCAACAAGATCAAATGAAGAACCACAAAAGCTAGCAAAGCCAAATAGAGTGTTTTAAATAAAAATAACTTAGTTAGATTTTCTTTTGTCATGATTATTCCTCTTTTTGTCCTTATATTTCAAAATGACCATTAATATCGCTGGAATGATGAAAAAGATTAGATAGGTAGTAATTGGAAGCCAGATGTAGCGATAATCGATAGATAATAGGGAAGGAATTTTTTTAACATTTCTCCCTTTCACCCCAACAATTAAGTGGAGGAGAAAAATAGGTCCGTTTATGAATAGAAAAGTTTCTAAAAATCCTTGTACTGAAGCCTTATTGCTAAAACCATCTCTAAAAATACCTTGATAGAGTGTGTGCACCAAAAAGACAAAATTCATAATAATTGGTAAGAGATAGGACATTTCTTGATATGGTTTCGGGATAAGTGACGTCCCGAACAATACATACATGATACCAAAAATAGATAATAATATTATACCACCATCCATAAAAGAAGCAATCTTTGAATGTCTTTCCAGCCATAATTGGACGTGAGCTACCAAAGAATACTTTTTCTGGATTTTTCTCATTTGTCTGTTCTGTTGTTTGATCTTCTTTTGTCTCTTAGTCTTTCGTTCCATTTACGCCTCCTTCTGCTCTTTTCTATCCGTATAATCAAAAGCATAATGCCCAGCCCCAAGAAAAAGAAAAAGAGATAACTTACAATAGGGACCCAGACATAGGCTGGATCCATAGAAATTATGGGAGGGAAATTCGTTGACTTACGACGTCCTAGCCAATTCAGACCCACCAAGAGATGAAAGGGAAAAAGAAGACCATTGAACCCAATAAATCCCCATGAAAAGTAACGCCATTTCTGAAGTTTATCACTACTAAAACGAAAGACAAGGAAATAGGTTGATAAGAGCAGAAGGAAAAGATTAAAGCTTAAGGGAGAAAGATAGTTTAAGTTTGGGAATGGAGAACCAATGAAAGAGGCAGCAAGAAATGATACAAACAAAGATCCGAATAACACACTCGTATCCATGAGTTGACCAATCCTTCGGTGCCTTTCCATCCAAAGATAAATCATCTTAGTCCAAGAAGACTTTTCTTTTGTCTTGTACTTCATTTGTCTACTCATCTTCATTTTCATCTACTCCTTTTTTTGAAGCTTTAGAGAGAAAGAAGATTGCCAAAGTTAACATCAAGACCAGAAGGTAGATGACAATAGGAAACCAGATATAGGATGACTCCAGTGAAAACAAAGGTGACAGAACAACTCTTCCTCTTTTTCTCACACCAATCAGTTGAAAAATGAAGCTAAGGATATTGATATAAATAAAGGGTTCACAAAATCTTTTAAGGGTCCCTTCTTTTTCAGTTTTCACTGACAAAAAGAGAGCATAGAACCTATTACCCAAGATAAAAAGATTCAATTGCAAGGGAAATAAAAGCTCTCTGTACCGAAAATCAGCTGGAATGCTTTTGTTCTGTGATGTTGTAAATTCTATAACTAGGAACAAGCTGATATAAAATACAATATCAAGCGTAAATTTGACAAATCGATGCCCTTGTAACCAAAAACGTACTGAATCTAAGCCTGATGATTTTTTATAATTCTTCTCTTTCAAATTCATAATAACTTCTTTCTATTAAAAATATATGCTAAAACGTGATTTTTTGTTCATTGAGTAATATGAAAATAAAATCGCAATTCTACCAGTATTTAAGTCTCAGATTTTGAGGATTTCTTACGTACCATTCTAATTTCAGTGATAGGTTTTCCAAGGTCAAGTATTTTTTCTTGCCCATCAAAAGTAAAACCCATTTTTTGATAGAAAGCAATGGCTCGCTTATTCTCTTTTAATACCCATAAAAATATTTCAGAAAACTGTTCAAGAGTCGTCAGAGCTTCCTTCATTAACTTCTGAGCAATACCTTTTCCATAATAGTCTTTTAAAACATATAAGGCAATAATTTCTCCAGCTTGAATAGCCACATCACGAAAGTTTCCATAACTGATAAAACCAACTACCTTCATGCCATCCATCGCAATCAATGTATTTTCTGGATATTTTTGACTAAAGAATCGACATCTTTCTAATGTCATCGTCTCCTGAAATTCTGCAGGTAAAAGGTCATCATAAGCCTCTCTCCACGTTTGCCAGTGAACGAGAGATTTTCCTTCTATCTCTTCAGGAGTTTCCATCTGTTTGACTGTGATGACCATTTGCTTCCTCCCATTCTTCTCTCAAAATGCCGTATTTAATACTATCATAATAAACACCTTGATAATAACGAACTTTTGGAATATGAGCTTCTTTTTTCATTCTTAATTTTTCAGCCAATTTCATCATACCAAAATTTCCTGACCAAGTTGTCAAACCAAGATGCTCCAACTCCGAATAATCCTGAAATGTCTGATCTATCCACTGTAGCATAGCAGCTTTTCCAATGCCAGAGTTCCAAAATTTGTTATCATAAATACAAATCCCCAATTCCATCCATCTTGTTTGTTTACATACCCAGTAGCGCGAAACAGTCCCAACTAATTTATCATCAACAAAAATACCAAGGCGATTTGAGTTGTTTAGAGTAGATTCTGATTTTTGTAGTTTAAATTCTTGAAAATTAGGAAAATGCTGATAATCGTCATAATAGGGAGCATCATACTGCTTCCAAATTGGATTAGATTGTGAATAAGCAATTTCCCACAAAGACACCAAATCTTCTTCAATTAGTTTTCTTAAATAAACCATACTATTTTCTAATCCAACGCCTTAACTTCCTCAGCAACTTTTTGCAGATATTTTTGTCTTGTAGAATTTGTATTCACCTCACGCCCTAACTCACCCAAAATTGAAACTTTCTTTGTTTTGATACCGCAGTGATTTAGGACAGCATTCTTTAATACTGATATTCCATAACTGTCTGGAATATTGATAGAGCCTGAAAATACTTTGTACCACCATGTTGGTGCCATGGATGTTGCGTAAATACTGGCTGTTTTTCCTTTTAGTAACTTTTTAAACTGCTGACCTCTTAAGTAGTTCCAAATAAAACTTCCTTTATTATTGGCAGAGTAAGCAATTCCTGGCGTGAAAACACGATCAATCCACCCCTTCAATAAACTAGGCATACTACTCCACCAAATTGGATAAACAAAAATGAAATGATCTTCCCACTGGATTAATTCCTGAGAGCGAAGTATGAAAGAGTCCTCTTCCATACGTTTTCGATAACCATAACGTAATACGGGATCAAAATCTATCTCATTTAGATTAATAGATTCAAGCTCATGATGATTTGAGTCAATATTTTCTACAATCGTTTGAAAAATTTCTTGACAGAAACTTCCCTTGTCAGGATGTCCATTGATGACTAAAATTTTCATTCGTTTTCTCCTATCTAATCCAACGCCTTCACTTTCAACATCATATCACGTATCTGAGCAGCCAGTTCAAAATCAAGCACTTCGACGGCTTCTTGCATTTGTTTTTCCAGTTTCTTGACGAGTTCCTTGCGCTCTTGTTTGTTGAGGCTATTGATATCGACTTCCTTGTCCTCTTCCTTAGCAACTTCCTTAGTTACGGCGATTAGATCAAGGATAAGTTCAGTAAACCTTAAGTTCTCAGTGAAGTGTATATTTTAATGCCTCTTGCTCCTATTTTAATAAGACAATAAAGTTTTAAGTCTGTTTAAGATTTTTAACACTCTTTATTAAAGTAAGAATATACGCCATTAATTTATTTCTAAAATACTCAATCATAGCGCCAGAAAAGAACAGGGCCAGTGTCATAACTAGAATCATAATGACAAAAATGGGAAATTCTTGTTCTTCAACTAAAGTATGGATGGTTGGTATAATTCTTCTAAAAATAAGAGGATGTACATGAAACAGATAAACCCCCAAAGTTAGTGGAGATATTAAAAGAACTAGTCTCTTAAAAGTTAAGGGAATATCTTTAATATTCAAGAAGAGTAAAAATATTGCTATTCCTTGCAGTGTGACCGTAGGAGAAATATAACTTCTCCACTGTTCGAAACCAAGCCAGCACAATATAAAAGTTAAACTAGTTAGAAATAAAATGAATCCACTAACATTACGTAATTGAAAACGACTTTCGTAATTTGATTTTCTAATTATTGCTCCTATAGTGTACAAAAGAATCATCCATAATACACTATATCCACCCCACAAGCCCAGAATATCTTGTTTAAATACTGTGGGTATGACAGAAAAGTATATAAATGCTCCACTAACAATTGGAAGCAATTGTTCTTTTTTCAATGTCAGCACTGCTTGATTCAAAAATGGTGCAATTAAGACTAAACCAAAATAGCAACTCATATACCAATACTGTCCATGACTTATTGGAGTTAAAGCTGAAAACCAATCACTTAAGTTAACAGATGATTTTGAAAAAATAGCAAATACAAAAGTAATTGAAATAGTATAGAAAATAATCTGTATCCAATAACTAAACATTTTTTTATAACTAAATTGTGAATAAAGACCGACATACCCACTGATTAAAATATAAATATTTACAGCTGAATATGAGAAAGCTTCTAAAAAATTTGCAAAAATATAGTAAAGATCTTTTTGACTATCAACTTTCTCCAAAATTCCTCCCATACCTAAAACATGTAAGTTGCAAATCATCAACATAGCTAGAATTCTACAACATTCAATGCCTATGTGTTTAGTTTTTTTTGCTGTCATATTATGTCTTTCTATATATTTCTATTTCTTTATAATTTTTTCAGTTTAACGCCTTGACTTCCAACATCATATCACGTATCTGTGCTGCTAGTTCAAAGTCAAGCACTTCGACGGCTTCTTGCATTTGTTTCTCCAGTTTCTTGACGAGTTCTTTGCGTTCTTGTTTGTTAAGGCTATTGATATCGACTTCCTTATCCTCTTCCTTGGCAACTGCCTTAGTTACAGCGATCAGGTCACGGATTTCTTTCTTGATTGTCTGAGGTACAATACCATGTTCTTCATTATAGGCCATCTGGATTTTCCGACGACGGGCCGTTTCATCGATGGCACGTTGCATAGACTGAGTCATGGTATCAGCGTACATGATAACATGTCCTTCGCTATTACGAGCAGCACGTCCAATGGTCTGAATCAATCCACGTTCGTTACGAAGGAAACCTTCCTTGTCAGCATCTAGAATAGCAACCAAGCTTACCTCAGGAACGTCAATCCCTTCGCGGAGAAGGTTGATTCCGACCAAAACATCAAAGACACCCAAACGTAGGTCACGGATAATCTCTGTCCGCTCCAAGGTTTTGATATCCGAGTGCATGTACTTGACCTTGATACCCATTTCCTTGAAGTAGTCGGTTAAGTCCTCTGCCATTTTCTTGGTCAAAGTGGTAATAAAGGTTCGTTCATTCTTTTCAACACGAGCATTGATTTCGCCTAAGAGATCATCTATTTGTCCCATAGTTGGACGAACTTCCACTTCAGGATCTAGAAGTCCTGTCGGACGAATGATTTGCTCAATCACTGTCTCCGTCTGTTCGTTTTCATAGTCGCCTGGTGTCGCTGAAACGTAAACAATCTGATGCACATGACTCTCAAACTCCTCCCGACGGAGAGGACGATTATCTAAGGCAGACGGCAAACGGAAACCATAATTGACCAGCATTTCCTTACGCGAACGGTCTCCATTGTACATGCCCTTAATCTGCCCCATGGTCATATGACTTTCATCAATCATAATCAAGAAATCATCTGGGAAGAAGTCAAGAAGCGTATAAGGAGGCTCTCCTTCACTACGACCATCCATGTGGCGTGAGTAGTTCTCAACCCCATTTGTATACCCCATCTCACGCAGCATTTCAATATCATACTCTGTGCGCTGTTTCAAACGCTGGGCTTCTAGCAGTTTGCCTTCCTTTTCAAAGACAGCCAACTGCTCCTCCAACTCTGCCTGAATCTTAGCAATCGCAACCTCCATGTGGTCATCATTGGTCACAAAGTGAGTGGCAGGGAAAATCGCCAAATGATCCACTTCTCCCAATACCTGACCTGTCAAAGCCTCAACTTCACGGATACGGTCGATTTCGTCTCCGAAAAATTCTACTCTAAAAGCGTGTTCATCACGAGAAGCTGGGAAAATCTCCACCACATCTCCGCGAACGCGAAATCTTCCCCGTTGGAAATCAATATCATTGCGTTCAAACTGTATATCTACCAAGTCATTCAAGAGTTTATCACGAGAAATCTCCAGACCTGGACGGAGACTAACGACGCTATCAGAATATTCCTTTGGCGAACCCAAACCATAGATACAAGAGACTGAAGCCACTACGATGACATCATTGCGCTCCAGAAGTGCTGAAGTCGCTGAGTGTCGAAGCTTGTCAATCTCATCATTGACAGAGCTATCCTTTTCAATATAAGTATCACTCGAAGGGACATAGGCCTCAGGTTGGTAATAATCATAGTAAGACACAAAGTACTCAACAGCATTTTCAGGGAAAAATTCCTTGAACTCCCCATAGAGCTGACCAGCTAGTGTTTTGTTATGGGCAATGACCAAAGTTGGTTTATTGACTTTGGAAATGACCTGACTCATGGTATAGGTCTTCCCTGTACCCGTCGCCCCCATCAGAATCTGAGCCTTTTCTCCACCCTCGATATTGTCAACCAACTGCTCAATCGCTTGTGGTTGATCTCCTGAAGGTTGGTATTTTGATACTAGTTTAAATTTATTATCTGTAATTCGATTTATCATGATTGCCTCATCTGCTTTTTTCTATCCTTCTATTTTACCATAAATTTACTTTTCAGACTCCTCTCTAAGTTGATAAGAGCAAGGATTCTATGTTACATTTTCTTACATAAAATCCATAAAATTTGCCTTTTCATTCATTTTCTGATATAATGGGAAAATATTCGGAAAAGGAGACTAAAAATGAAGAAAAAAATACTAGCATGTTTGCTCATTTTATTTCCCATTTTCTCACTAGGTATGGCAAAAGCTGATACTGTTAAGATTGTGTCTGATACAGCTTACGCACCTTTTGAGTTTAAAGATTCAGATCAAACCTATAAAGGGATTGATGTTGATATTATCAATAAAGTCGCAGAAATCAAAGGGTGGAACATCCAAATGTCTTATCCTGGCTTTGATGCAGCTGTAAATGCGGTGCAGTCAGGCCAAGCAGATGCTATTATGGCAGGTATGACAAAAACAAAAGAACGTGAAAATGTCTTTACCATGTCTGATACATATTATGATACAAAAGTTGTCATTGCTACCACAAAGGCAAATAAAATCACCAAATATGAGGAACTTAGCGGAAAAACAGTTGGAGTTAAGAACGGAACTGCCGCCCAACGTTTCCTCGAAAGTATCAAAGATAAATACGGTTTCTCTATTAAAACCTTTGATACAGGTGATTTGATGAATAACAGTCTAAGTGCTGGTGCTGTAAATGCCATCATGGATGATAAACCTGTTATTGAGTATGCGATTAACCAAGGACAAGATCTCAGCATCAATATGGATGGTGAGGCTGTTGGAAGCTTTGCCTTTGGTGTCAAGAAAGGAAGCAAGTATGAACACTTGGTTACCGAGTTTAACGAAGCCCTAGCACAAATGAAAAAGGATGGTAGCTTGGAGCAAATCATCCAAAAATGGACCGCTTCTACAACTACGGCAAGCCCAACGACAACTACTGCTGCTGGACAAAAAGCTACTCCAGTGAAAAGCAAGTACATTATTGCCAGCGACTCATCTTTTGCCCCATTCGTCTTTCAAAATTCAAGCAATCAATACACTGGTATTGATATGGACCTCATCAAGGCCATTGCCAAAGATCAAGGTTTTGAAATTGAAATTACCAACCCAGGATTTGACGCAGCAATCAGTGCTGTTCAAGCAGGACAAGCAGATGGTATCATTGCTGGTATGTCTGTAACAGATGCCCGTAAGGAAACCTTTGACTTCTCAGAATCATACTACACAGCAAATACGATTCTCGGTGTGAAAGAATCAAGCACAATTGCTTCTTATGAAGACCTCAAGGATAAAACTGTCGGTGTTAAAAACGGAACTGCCTCTCAAACCTTCCTTACTGAGAACCAAAGCAAATACGGTTATAAGATTAAAACCTTTGCAGATGGCGCATCAATGTATGACAGTCTGAATACTGGATCTATCGATGCCGTGATGGATGATGAGCCAGTTCTCAAATATTCTATCAGCCAAGGTCAAAAATTGAAAACACCAATCGCTGGAACTCCAATCGGTGAAACTGCCTTTGCGGTTAAAAAAGGAACAAATCCTGAATTGATCCAGATGTTCAATAACGGACTTGCGAACCTCAAAGCTAACGGAGAATTCCAAAAGATTCTTGACAAGTATCTAGCTAGCGAAACTTCAACTGACTCTACAAGTACGGTTGACGAAACTACTATCTGGGGCTTGCTTCAAAACAACTACAAACAACTTCTTAGTGGACTTGGAATCACTCTTGCTCTAGCTCTTATCTCATTTGCAATTGCCATTGTCATCGGGATTATCTTTGGTATGTTTAGCGTTAGTCCATACAAATCTCTTCGTCTAATCTCTGAGATTTTCGTTGATGTTATTCGCGGTATCCCATTGATGATTCTTGCAGCCTTCATTTTCTGGGGAATTCCAAACTTCATCGAGTCCATTACAGGCCAACAAAGTCCAATTAATGACTTTGTAGCTGGTACTATTGCCCTCTCACTTAATGCGGCAGCTTATATCGCTGAAATCGTTCGTGGTGGGATCCAAGCCGTTCCAGTTGGGCAAATGGAAGCCAGCCGCAGTCTCGGTATCTCTTATGGAAAAACCATGCGTAAGATTATCTTGCCACAAGCGACTAAATTGATGTTGCCAAACTTCGTCAACCAATTCGTTATCGCTCTTAAAGATACAACCATCGTATCTGCTATCGGTTTGGTTGAACTTTTCCAAACTGGTAAGATCATCATCGCCCGTAACTACCAAAGTTTCAAGATGTATGCAATCCTTGCTATCTTCTATCTTGTAATTATCACGCTTTTGACTAGACTAGCGAAACGCTTAGAAAAGAGGATTCGTTAATGGCAAAACTAAAAATTGATGTAAATGATTTGCATAAGTATTATGGAAAAAATGAAGTTTTAAAAGGCATTACGACTAAATTCTATGAAGGAGATGTTGTCTGTATCATCGGTCCTTCTGGTTCTGGTAAATCCACTTTCCTCCGTAGCCTTAACCTTCTCGAGGAGGTAACGAGTGGCCACATCACAGTAAATGGTTATGATTTGACTGAAAAGTCAACCAATGTCGACCATGTTCGTGAGAACGTAGGAATGGTCTTCCAACACTTCAACCTCTTCCCTCACATGTCCGTTCTAGAAAATATCACTTTTGCACCTATTGAACACAAACGGATGACCAAAGAAGAAGCTGAAAAATTGGGGATGGAGTTGCTGGAGAAAGTCGGTCTTGCAGACAAAGCTAATGCTAACCCAGATAGCCTATCAGGTGGTCAGAAACAGCGTGTAGCTATCGCTCGTGGACTTGCCATGAATCCTGATATCATGCTCTTTGATGAGCCAACTTCCGCTCTTGACCCTGAGATGGTTGGAGATGTTTTGAACGTTATGAAGGAATTGGCAGAGCAAGGTATGACCATGATCATCGTAACCCACGAGATGGGATTTGCTCGTCAGGTAGCTAATCGTGTTATTTTCACAGCTGATGGAGAATTTCTTGAAGATGGAACTCCAGACCAAATCTTTGATAACCCGCAACACCCTCGTCTAAAAGAGTTCTTGGACAAGGTCTTAAATGTATAAAACAAAACTGTAAGGTTCTCCTTACAGTTTTTTAATTGCGTATTGGATTTTTTGATTTTTTTGAAAATTATGATAAAATAAAGACTATGAAAATGAGGAAATCTCATCCCTAGTCCAACTAGGAAAAAATATAGAAATTAGGTAGCTAGATGTCATCAAAGGTTATTGTTACAATTTTCGGTGCGAGTGGAGATTTAGCTAAACGCAAACTCTACCCTTCCCTTTTCAGACTCTATAAATCAGGCAATCTCTCTGAGCATTTTGCTGTTATCGGAACAGCTCGTAGACCTTGGAGTAAGGAATATTTTGAATCTGTTGTTGTCGAGTCCATCCTTGATTTGGCAGATAGTACCGAGCAAGCCCAGGAATTTGCTAGCCACTTCTACTATCAAAGCCATGATGTGAATGATACGGAACATTACATTGCTTTGCGCCAATTACAAGCTGAGCTCAACGAAAAATACCAAGCTGAACACAACAAGCTCTTCTTCTTGTCTATGGCACCTCAGTTCTTTGGAACCATTGCCAAGCACCTCAAATCTGAAAACATTGTTGATGGCAAAGGTTTTGAACGCTTGATCGTTGAGAAACCATTCGGTACAGACTACGAAACAGCTAGCAAACTCAATGAAGATCTCCTTGCGGCCTTTGATGAGGAGCAAATCTACCGTATCGACCATTACCTAGGTAAAGAGATGATTCAGAGTATCTTTGCTGTTCGTTTTGCCAACATGATCTTTGAGAATATTTGGAACCGTGAGCACATTGATAATGTACAGATTACCTTTGCGGAACGCTTGGGTGTTGAAGAACGCGGTGGCTACTATGATCAATCTGGTGCCCTTCGTGATATGGTGCAAAACCATACTCTCCAACTCCTCTCTCTTCTAGCCATGGACAAACCAGCTAGTTTTACAAAAGATGAGATTCGTGCTGAAAAGATAAAGGTCTTTAAAAACCTCTATCATCCAACTGAGGAAGAACTGAAAGAACAGTTTATCCGTGGTCAATATCGCTCTGGTAAAATCGATGGCATGAAATACATTTCCTATCGAAGCGAACCAAATGTCGACCCCGAATCTACAACAGAAACCTTTGCATCTGGTGCCTTCTTTGTAGACAGCGATCGTTTCCGTGGTGTTCCCTTCTTCTTCCGTACAGGGAAACGCCTGACTGAAAAAGGGACTCATGTCAATATCGTTTTTAAGCAAATGGACTCTATCTTCGGTGAGCCTTTGGCGCCAAATATCTTGACCATCTATATCCAACCAACTGAAGGATTCTCTCTTAGCCTAAATGGTAAACAAGTCGGTGAAGAATTCAACCTGGCACCAAGTTCTCTGGATTACCGTACAGATGCTACTGCTACTGGAGCCTCACCAGACCCATACGAAAAGCTAATCTACGATGTCTTGAACAACAACTCAACCAATTTTAGCCACTGGGATGAGGTAAGTGCTTCTTGGAAATTGATTGACCGTATCGAAGAGCTCTGGGCTCAAAATGGAGTTCCGCTCCACGACTACAAGTCTGGAAGCATGGGACCACAAGCAAGCTTTGACTTACTTGAGAAGTATGGAGCAAAATGGACTTGGCAACCAGATATCGCCTATCGTGAAGATGGCCGTTTAGAATAGCAAAAATATCCTGCAAGATGACTTGTAGGATATTTATTTTGTATTAAATCAAGCCCTCTAAGAGACCTTTCATAAAGTTTTCTGAGTTAAATCCCCCGATATCATCGATTTTTTCACCAAAACCAATCAATTTTACAGGGATATTAAGTTCTTCTCGGATAGCCAGAACGACACCACCGCGAGCAGTTCCGTCAATTTTTGTCAAAACAATTCCAGTCAATGGTGTTATCTTAGAAAATTCCTTAGCTTGTACCAAGGCGTTCTGTCCAGTTGAAGCATCGAGTGCCAGGAAGGTTTCATGAGGTGCCTCTGGAACGACACGTTTAATAATACGACCAATCTTTTCCAACTCGGCCATAAGGTTGTCCTTGTTTTGCAGACGCCCTGCTGTATCAATCATGAGAATATCAATCCCTTCGGCTACGGCGCGTTCCATACCATCAAAGACCACACTTGCTGGATCAGCCTTTTCAGGCCCCGTCACAACAGGAACATCCACACGTCGACCCCATTCAGCTAGCTGAGCTACAGCACCCGCACGGAAGGTATCTGCCGCAACCAACATGACTTTCTTGCCAGCTTGTTTATATCGATGAGCCAATTTCCCAATAGAAGTTGTCTTCCCAACACCATTAACACCAACAAAGAGCATGACTGTCAAACCATCTTGGAAATGGATTTGTTCATCGTAGTTGCCATCCTTCTCATAGAGTTCAACCAATTTCTCGATAATGACACGACGGAGCGCATCAGGCTTCTTAGCATTTTCGAGTTTGGCTTCATAACGTAGTTCTTCTGTTAAGTTTGAAGCGACTTGCACACCGACGTCGCTCATGATGAGCAGTTCTTCCAATTCTTCGAAGAATTCTTCATCGACAGAACGGAAGTTGGCAAAGAAGGCATTCAAACGAGCACCGAATCCGGTACGCGTCTTTTTGAGACTGCGGTCATATTTTTCCTGAACGGTTTCCTCAACCTGAGGAAGTTCTTCTTCTACTACTTCAGAAGCTAGCTCTTCTTCGAACTCTACAGTTTCTTGGTTCTCTTCTTCTAGAATTTCTTCTGGCTCTTGGAATTGTTCCAATTCATCATATTCTAGCTCAAGCTCTTCCTGAGAAGTTTCTTCGACTGCTTCTGGTTCAATAACTTCTTCTTTCGAGATCTGTGGAATTTCTTCTTGAGCAAGTGTTTCTTCCACTTTTTCTCTTGTTGTCTCTTCCTGAGAAGTTTCTTCGACTGACGTTTGGTTTTCTTCAACTTCTTCTGACAAATCAAGATTTTCCAGAGCTTCTTTTACAATATCTTCGATTTTCGGCTCTTCTTTTTTTCCGAATAGACGGTCAAATAATCCCATATTCTAGTTCTCCTTTAGCACGTATTCTTCGATAGCCCAAGCAACGGCTTCCTCGTCGTTGGTCATGGGGGTAATGACATTGGCAACTTCCTTAACCTCTGGAACTGCATTTTGCATGGCAACTCCCAGACCTGCCCACTCAATCATAGAAAGGTCATTGGCCTCATCCCCACAAGCCATGACTTGACTTTGGTCGATGCCTAGGTGTTTAATTAATTTCGCTAAACCTGTTGCCTTGTGGACATTTTTCGGCGACCATTCCAATAAGAGTTCACGCGATTTGAAGATCTCATATTGGTCAAACAATTCTGGAGAAATCTGTTGAATCGCTGCATCCAAAGGTTCTTGGGCAAAAGCAGTCACACATTTATTATACGTCATCTGACTAGATAGATCCTCAAAAGCGACAGGTACGAAAGTCAGAGCTGGATTAAACTTAGCATAGAGACTTTCTTGGTCCGACTGGATTTGATAGACTGTTCCTTCTGAAATAGCATCTAACGGAAGTCCGAGTTTTTCAGTTTCCTCATACAATCGTGCCACATCATCGATTGAAAAGACGGTTTTATCTAGAATCTCTCCTGTATTTTTCTGTACCAGACCACCATTAAAGGTGATGGTGTACTCGTCCTCCTGACCATCAGTCCCTAGCTCATGGAGAAAGAAATCCATAGCTTTCAGAGGACGCCCCGTTGTCAGTACGACCTTGATACCACGGTCACGCGCAGCTTTGAGGACTTTCTTAGTTCGATCTGTCAGCCTTTTATCTGTTGTCAGTAAGGTGCCATCCAAATCAAGTGCAATCAATTTAATATCTGCCATTACAAACCCTCCATATAAGCCATCACTGACTGGTCCTTGTGGTGGCCAATCACTGTCTCTGCTAATTCTAAAATCTCTGGTCGTGCGTTTTCAGGAGCGATTGGGTGCCCAACAACCTGCATCATGTGAAGGTCATTGAGATTATCTCCAAACGCCATGACCTGATCCATGCTAAGCCCCAGTTTTTTGGCTAACTCAACAACAGCCACACCCTTATCAACGTAGTCCAAGACAATATCGATGGATTCAAAACCTGTTGTCATGGCTTTCACACCAGAAACATTTTCGTTGACCCAGGTCTCTCCAGCTTCTATCGTTTCTTCTGTGAAGTTCGTAGTGAATTTAAAAATCTCATCCGTGATATCTTCCAAACTCGCTACTTTTTGAATATTTTCATTGTAGTGACGGCTAAACATGAGATAGGTCTCATCCACTGTGTCCAAAACATAACAAGCTTTTTTCCCAGTCAAGAGCATTTTTCTTTCATCAAAATAGGGCGATTTCTTTAAAGCTTCAAAAGTGCTCAAGTAAAAATCCCGAGACATAGTAGCCTCATACATATCCTCGCCATGAAACTCAACATAGCTCCCATTTTCAGCTATAAAAATCACTTCATCACGCACATCCGCAAACAACTTTTTCAGGGACAAGATACCGCGACCTGAAGCCACAGCAAAATAAATCCCCTTTTCCTTGTAGGAAACAAGTACGTTTTTGAGGCGTTCCATATCAAACCGACCCTCTCCATCTAGAAAGGTTCCATCCATATCGGTTGCTACAAGTTTAATCATAAAATCCTTCATTCTCCAATTGATAAATCTATCTTCTATTATACCATAGATAAGTTTAAAAAGGTCCAGTACAATAGGATAGCACTACTTTTTCGGAGAAACTTCAAAGGGCCTAAAAATTAGAATCGTAGAACTTTTTTCAGATAGTTTAAAAAGTTTGTATTCCCCTACCCTTTTCTCTATAATGGAGAGAAAGGAGATGACTATGACAGAAATGAAACATGAAATTGATGCAAACTTTGCAGGACGACTCAATATCCTACGTGCGGGTGTTCTGGGTGCCAATGATGGGATTATTTCCATCGCTGGAGTCGTTATCGGGGTTGCCAGTGCGACGAGCAATATCTGGATTATCTTTTTATCTGGACTAGCCGCTATCCTCGCTGGTGCTTTTTCTATGGCAGGTGGAGAATATGTCTCTGTATCCACTCAGAAAGACACGGAAGAAGCCGCTGTTGCCAGAGAACAGTTGCTCTTGGATAAGGACATCGAATCTGCTAAACAATCCCTCTATGCTGCTTACCTTCAAAATGGTGAGTGTGAAACGTCCGCACAACTTTTGACCAACAAGGCCTTTTTAAAAAATCCCCTCAAAGCCTTGGTTGAGGAAAAATACGGTATCGAGTACGAGGAATTTACCAATCCTTGGCATGCTGCAATCTCTAGCTTTATCGCCTTTGTACTGGGAAGTCTTCCTCCTATGCTTTCCATCACTGTCTTTCCAAGTGATTATCGCATTCCTGCTACTGTTTTTATCGTTGCCCTTTCCCTTCTCGTCACTGGCTATACCAGTGCTAAACTAGGCAAGGCACCTACGAAAACTGCTATGATCCGTAACCTCTGTATCGGACTTCTCACCATGGGCGTAACCTTCCTCTTGGGACAACTCTTTAGTATCTAAGCTAAAAGAAATACCTCGACCAGCATCGAGGTATCTTTTTTACATTTGCACAATCTTGCGATAACTTCTTGAGGTAATCATAAAGATCAAAACATAGACGATGAGGAAGATGGCACAGATGGACAGAGTGACTGTCAACATCATGGTCGCATCTAGCACACCAATGACTTTTAGGATGAGGCTAAGCATATGATAGGCAAAGGCAAGGTGTAGGAAGGCAAATAGCAAAGGGAGGAAGAATACAGTTAGCACCTGTTTGTTAATGGTTTGCTTGATTTGCTTTTGATCGAGACCGACTTTTTGCAAAATGATAAAGCGTTCACGATCTTCATAGCCTTCAGAGATTTGTTTGTAGTAGATGACAAGAACCGTTCCCACCATAAAGATGATAGAGAGGAAGATACCGATGAAGAAAACTCCACCAAAGAGAGCACTCATCTGCGCACTACTATCAGCCAGATTGCTTCCGTAAACATAGCTTCCTTCTTTGTTTAATTCTCTATTAAAGTTGTTAACGAATTTTGAATAGTCATCTGCAATTTTAAGCTGCTCTTCCTCACTAGCCGTTACATTCATACCACCATAGTATTGATTAAAGATGGAAGAATTAGGATGCTGGTCAAGAAAGGCTTTCAAGTCAGGAACAACCAAATAGTTATAATCCGAAGTTAGAATATTGTACTGATTTGGGACATGTTCAAGAATAAAATCTTTTTTGATTTCTTCTTTGATCGTGTAGGTCTGGTCATTCAGAGTCAGTTCTTTTTGACCTTGAAGTTGCTTGTTTTGAGCAAACAATCCAACTTCCTTACCTGAAAGTGCAAGTTTCTGTCCTGTCATATTCTCATAGTCTTTTTGGTCAAAGACCATAAAAATAGTTTTCGGTTGAACACGATTTTGACCTTTCTCAAAAATTGTCAATTTCGTACCTTCTTGATTTGCCACACCAAAGTTACTGTATGTAAGGACTTCTTTCTTTGTGACAGTCAATCCTTTTTCACTAGCATACTGGCTCAAGAGTTTTTCGATATCTTCTTTTTCAACATTCTGTCCTGTAATCCCAAAATCATGTGGATTCATGACCTTCTTGAAGTTTTCTGATGCCTTAAAGATACTTGTTGCAGCAGACATAGTCACTAAGACCATGGTTGAGAGAATAGCAATCGTCGCCAGACCAACCGCATTTTTCTTCATACGGAAAATGAGATTGGATACGGAAATCATGTTGTTGGGTTGGTAATAATAACGCTTGTTTTTCTTTAAGATTTGTAAGAAAACTGTAATCCCTGCATTGAAGAGAAGATAAGTTCCCAAAATTACTAACAAAACTGCTACGAAGAAAATCAGAACAGCAGAAAGTGGGTTTTCGACTGTTACTGCTAGATAGTAACCCGCTCCCAAACTAATCAGACCTAGAATGGTTTGGACACCTAAGAAACGTCCTTTTTTCTCACCACTGGCCTTCTCACGAGAGAGCTGAAGGGCATTCATGCGTGCAATACGAAAGGCATTGATAAAAATCAGACCTAGGAAGATAGCTCCAAAGACGATGAGAACTAGGATAAAGACAATTGGTTGGAAAGTCGAAACGAGCTCCACTTTCATCTTCATCAGCTTCAGAAGAAGGGCGAAGATTAGCTTATCAAAGAGAGCTCCTAGACCGAGACCAGCTGTCAAGGTTAAGGAACCAAAAATAAGAAGCTCCTTAAAAACCATACTGATCAAATGGCGCTTTTCGAGACCCAGCATACCATATACACCCAGCTCCTTGGAGCGGTTCTTCATGACAAAACTATTGGCATAAAGTACAATAATTCCAGAAGCGATGGTAACAACCACCATACCGAGGGCAAGCGTCATAGAGATAGTTTCTCCCCCTCGGATCTTGCCAATGTTAGGATTAAGCGACAGTGAGTAAAAGAGATAGGTGATGGTCACTGCTAAGAGAACAGCTAAAGCAAAGGGATAGTAGAGTTTGCGGTTTTTGATCAAGTTGGATACCGCTAACTTATTGGTTAATCGGAACATACTAATTCACCTCGCTTGCCATAACAGTCAAAGTATCAGAGATTTCTTGGAACATCTGACGCTCTGTCTTGTCTCCACGGTAGATTTGGTTGTAAAGAATGCCGTCTTTGATAAAGAGAACGCGCTTGGCCCTGCTGGCTGCTGCCGTTGAGTGAGTTACCATGAGAATGGTTTGGCCACGTTCATTGATTTCATCAAATACATCCAGAAGTGCTGCAGATGACTTGGAGTCAAGTGCCCCAGTTGGCTCATCAGCAAGGAGAATTTCAGGTTCTGTGATGATGGCGCGTGCTACTGCTACCCGCTGCTTTTGACCGCCTGAGATCTCGTAAGGGTACTTCTCTTGCAATTGGTTGATACCTAGATTCTCAGCAGTCACCACCAATTTTTTCATCATCTCCGTAATAGGTTTTCGTGATAGAACTAACGGAAGCAAGATATTATCCTTAACAGACAAGGTATCTAGCAAGTTAAAGTCTTGGAAGACAAATCCCAACTTCTCACGACGGAAACTCGAAGCCTGTGAATTTTTAATAGTGGCTGTGTCGGTTCCGTTGAGGTAAACCTGCCCGCGAGTTGGTTTGTCCAGCATAGCTAGAATGTTGAGCAAGGTTGACTTTCCTGAACCAGACTCACCCATGATAGCAACGTAGTCACCCTTTTCTACGGTAAAGTGAATGTCCTTGAGAGCCTCAACTTGGTTGCCTTGGAAACGTGTTTTGTAGATTTTTTGAACGTGTTTTACATCTAAAAGTGTCATGATTTTCTCCTTCTTAATATCCCATCAATTGAAACTGTGCTTGCATCATGGCGCATCCTAGTTGAACACGCTCGATATCTTTTTGACTTGGTTTTCTTCTTTTCTTTTGTAAGATTCTTTTCATGGTTTTGCTCCTTTGTTCTTTATGAGTCTAGTTTATCGCAAAAAAAGACGGCTTGCCATAACCTAACCTTACAAAAGAGACTTTAATCTTACATTTTTGTAAGATTGAAGAATATCAAGTAATTTCGCTAAAAGTATTGTACCATAAATGGAAAACAAGAAGAAAACCCTTGCGGATGCAAGGGTTAAAATTCACTTCTTTTTCTGATGACTTTGAGAAATAAGGAAAGTGTCTATAAACTATTTCCAAGACTGAATCACCAAAACCAGCCATCATTGTCTTCAATGGCTTGGGCTTCCTTGCGTTTGCGTGGTCCTGTTCCGTACATTTCAGCTTCGATTTCTTCCTTAGTTGGCAGGATAGAGGCAAGGATGATGTAGATTATCACACCAATTCCAAAATTTGCTACGGTAAAAATGACGAAGAGTAAGCGGACTAGGGTTACATCAAAATTCCACTTGTCTGATAGACCAGCTAAAACTCCTGACATCATGCGATTTCGTCTCATTTTATAAAATTTTGTATTCATGATTGTTTCCTCTTTCGGTATTCTTACAAGTAGTATAGCATGAATCAGAACTATCAACATCAGTCCTTAGGCCGATTTATGATGACGAGTTTACCTCGACAAACCCCACAGCGATAGCGTTTGGTATTAATTCTTCTCTTGCGTTGATAGCATTGCTGGCAAGATTGGCACTGATAGACTAGGTAGGCACTTTGAGATTGTGTTTTCAAGGGTGGTACATAGCGCAGTCCATCCACTTCTTTCAACAGTTCTTTAAAATCTCGGTCCTTATGGCGATAACCCTTTTTCTGAAAATAAAGGTGATAGTGACAGAGTTCATGGCGCACGATTTTGCGAAAGACTTCCAAACCTAGTTCATTATAAACCTTTGGATTAAAGTCCAAATGCCCATCCTTTGGGAAAAATCGTCCACCTGTCGTTCGCAGACGAGAATTCCACTGGGCTTGGTGCGTGAAAGGTCTACCAAAGTCTTCGAGGGAAACAGACTGAACGTACTCAGTCAGTTTCATCTGGAGCTAGGAGCGACAGATTAACTTTTTCACGTTCAGTATCGATTTTCTTGACCCAAACCGTTACCAAATCTCCGACGGATACAACTTGGCTGGGGTGTTTGATAAATTTGCGACTCATGTGGGAAATATGAATCAAGCCGTCCTCGTGAATCCCGATATCAACGAAGGCACCGAAGTCGACGACATTCCGCACCACACCTTCCAGCTTCTGGCCGACTTTTAAGTCTTTGATATCCAAGACATCTTGACGAAGAACAGGTGCGTCAAAGGAATCACGGAAATCTCGACCCGGTTTGAGAAGGTCTGCAATAATATCTTTAAGGGTTTCTGGTCCAAGGTCTAGCTCTTGCGCCATTTCCTTGACAGAAAGGAACTTAAGCTTATTTTGGGCTTCTTCATTTAAGTCCTTGATATCCAAGCGTTTGAAGAGTTCCTTGACGGCAGCATAGTTCTCTGGGTGAACTCCAGTATTATCTAGGATATTGCTACTTTCAGGGATACGGAGGAAACCAGCAGCCTGCTCAAAAGCCTTGGCACCCAGACGAGGAACTTTCTTAATTTGAGCGCGTGAAGTGATTTTCCCTTCTTCCTCTCGGTATTTGACAATATTTTCAGAGATAGTTTTATTGAGTCCAGCCACATGGGAGAGAAGTGCTGGGCTGGCTGTATTGACATTGACGCCAACCTGGTTAACCACGGTATCCACGACAAAGTCCAGACTCTCAGACAGTTTCTTCTGACTGACATCGTGCTGGTATTGACCGACACCGATTGACTTGGGATCGATTTTGACCAATTCAGCAAGGGGGTCTTGCAAGCGACGAGCGATAGAGATAGCAGAGCGTTTTTCAACGGTTAATTCTGGAAACTCTTGACGAGCAAGTTCACTAGCAGAGTAGACAGAAGCACCACTTTCATTGACGATAACATAGCTGACTTCAGGAAAATCTTTCAGAACTTCCGCCACAAAGGCTTCACTTTCACGACTAGCCGTTCCATTTCCGATGGCAATAATTTCCACACCGTATTGACCGATCAGGTCTGCCAAATATTTCTTTGCTTCTTCGATTTGACGAGCTGAGGCTGGTTTGACAGGATAAATGACTTGTGTCGTCAGCATTTTCCCCGTTGCATCAACGACAGCCAGCTTGGCACCTGTACGAAATGCAGGGTCAAAGCCTAAAACCACGCGCCCTTTTAGCGGAGCAACCAAGAGGAGATTGCGCAGATTATCCGAAAAGAGTTGGATAGCCCCTTCTTCTGCCTTCTCGGTTAATTCTGTCCGAATGCGGCGCTCGATAGCAGGCAAGACCTTTTTCTTAACTGACTGTTGAACCACTTCATCAATATAGGCATTTTTCACCTTGAAACGAGCAGCAAAGAAAGCTAGAATACGATCCGTTGCATGTTCAAAGCCAACTTTCAAGATGCCTAATTTTTCCCCACGATTGAGGGCTAAGGTTCGATAGCCCTGCATGTTACCAACTGTCTCTGAAAAATCATAATAAATCTGAAAAACTTGTTTTTCATCGAGACTTTCATCCTTGACTTGCGAAGTGATTTTAGAGTGTCTCAACACTTCCTGATAGGTCAGTGAACGCAAGGTCACATCTTCGGATAGGGCTTCGACCAAGATATCAACCGCACCTGCCAAGGCTTCTTGACCAGTCGCAAATCCTTCACAGACAAACTTCTCAGCTTCTTTCTCTAAGCCATCTACGTTTTGCAAAATCAAGCGAGCAAGAGGAAAGAGTCCAGCTTCACGGGCAATGGTTGCCTTGGTCCGACGTTTTTCCTTATAAGGAAGATAGAGTTCTTCAACGTCTGCTAATTTTTCAGCTGCCAAAATAGCTGCTTCCAATTCCTTCGTTAGTTTGCCTTGTTCTTGAATCTTAGCTAAGACAGCTTCTTTACGGTCGTTGAGATTTGTCAGACTTTTATCCATGTCGATAATGGCCTTAATCGCCACCTCATCCAAACTACCAGTCATGTCCTTTCGATAACGCGCGATGAAGGGAATTGTCGCCCCTTCAGCCGTTAAACTTAGAACAGTATCGATTTGCTTTAAGGTTACACCCAAATCTTGGGAGATTTTTTCATATTTTTTATCCATGAATCTATTATACCACAGAGCAAACAGCAGTCCAAAATGATAATATTTCCATAAACCAAAAAAGGACATCTATATCAAGACATCCTGTGTATTTTACACTAAATCACGTAAAATATTCAAAAGTAATTCTGTTGATTCTTCCAGCTCTTCTGTAGTATAGCTGTTATTTTGATTTTCTGGATGATGTATGATGTTGCGAATTAAGGTTGGAAGAGTTTTTTGCTCTTGTTGAGTATCCCCGTTTTTTAATAAACGATGATAGTCTTTATCTTGAGCTACACCTTTACCTACAAGCCATTTTTCGAATCCTTTCTCGGAGTAATTTTTTTCATCCTCATCAATAGCTTTTGCTTGGATAAATCCATATAGTTCATTGTGAAATTCCACGCTGTTTACTCCAAAAGCAATGTAGTTTATTTCTCCTATTGTCGGTGAGGTAGTTCCGAATAAATTTAATTCCCGCTTATCCGATACAAAATTTACCCCGTCGCCATTCTTGGAAAAAATATTGATTTGCTGAGTTCTACAATCAAACTTTTTTAACAGGTAAGGAGAATGAGTCGTAATAAAAACTTGATACTTTTCAGAAATTTTATTGAGTGAATCGATAAGTTTATCTTGAGCTTTAGGATGTAAAAATGTCTCAGGCTCATCAATAAAAAACATAATTGGCTTAGATAATGTTTCCTCTTCATTATCAAGCACACCAGCATAAACTTGAATTAAGCTTAAAGCTAATGCCCGTTGCATTCCAGTACCTTTTTCTGAAACAGAAGTTGAAATACCATTATCCGAAAGAAGAAGACTACCCGTCTTAAAGAAATTATCAATTTCAGGCAATCCAAAATTAAATTGTACCTCACCATCTCCATACTGCTCTCTCAACACGGAGGAAATTTTAGTCGCAATTCCTTCAAGAATTCTACCCAACCCTTCATCTCCAAAAGTTTTGTTATGAGCATCTTGAAATTCTCTCCAGGTATCGCCTTTTTGAAAATCTTTTGTTATGTCATTAATTATTTTACCTATTATTTTGGTCTTACCAAAATCTTGATAATCTTCATTCCTTATATCCGAATATACAAACTGAGCATCAAATAACGCAGTAATCGTTTTATCAATACCTGTGGGGTTTTCAAACCTCTTTATATCATCTTCCTCGGTTGAATTTGGATTATAAATCCTTACTTTTGAGATATCTAAAGAAACTGTTTTTTTGCCTTGCGTTACTTCACATTCCTGAGACGACCTTAAAACCCTAAGACTATACGTACCATCTTCATTGTCGATTACATAGTCACTGTATTTATTAAGATTTAGATTTTCATCATTAACTATTTCACTGAGATCTGCACCTTTGAATTCAAGTTCGACAGATATATTTTCAGTCTCATGACCCTGAGTTATAAAATCTAACTTGTTTTTTCCACTCTGAATGAATTCAATTGCTTTAAAAATTGTCGTCTTACCACAGTTATTGTTTCCTACGAAAAAATTTACACCTTCCGAGAATTCAATAACATGCTCTCCTTTAAAACTCTTAAAGTTTACTAGTTTAATTTTAGAAATATACATTTTCTTATCTCCTACTCAAGATATGTATTAAAGTGTCCGTAGTTGTTCCTTGACCTCGTCCTTACTTATCATCTCATTAAAGAACGGCAAACCTACAATACGATAACGATCATCATCAACTAGCGTTCTCGCCTCATCTAGCTCAGAGATTTGTAGCAAGAAATCTTCTTTCCAGCTATCTGTCGCAATTAATTGAGCTCCCTTTGGCTCGATGAAAATCTGCCATGAAGCATTACCAGTCTTCTTGTCGTTCGCAAACATCAGAAAGTCTGGCTCAAAGGCTCGCCCTTTATCGAAGCTATAAATCCGCACGGCTTTTTCATTTCGAAGCAAGTAAATATCCGTCCATTTTTCTTCTAGGTCTGCCATGACATCTTGGAGAGCCTTAATTAAGTATTTTTCTTCATTCGTTCCATAATTGTCATCATAAGCATACCAATCTAGCGCATCTAAATTGACATAAATTCTATTATTCGGATCTTTTTGCGATAGTCCCATTTCTTTATCGCTACCAGATTGAATGGTGTATTTACGCAGGATAGTATCTGCGAACAAGTCTTTGATCTTATACTGTTCAAATTTTTCAGAACCAAAGTATCGCTCTTCGGTCGCAATTAAATCTTTTTCAATGTGATGGAGAAGTTTTTCCGTGATGTATAGTTTATCGTCTGGAGTTAAATCCTCCACTAGTTTGTACTGAGACTCCACTCGCATATCAATATCTGAAAGCATATTGATAAAACTAGCGATACTTCCAACTCCTACAAAGGCGTTTTGAAGATTTTCAAAAGTAAATTTATTATTTCGATTAATAGCCATTCTGGCGATATTGTTGCCAATAACCGTGCCAAATTTAAAAGTCAGTACATCCAGGCTTTCAGAAACGTAAGCCACCTCATCAAATGCCTCAATATCTCGCACACCGTGGGTTGGTAGTTTGACTTCGAAAGATTTGGGGATGAAATTCGTATCAAACAGACTTCCTTGACGTTGTTCAAGTAGTTGCTCATAAGAGAGGCGTTTATTCATCCAAACAACGCCATCTGTGTAGGTTCGAGTTTTCTTGAAAGACTCCTTGAGCTTGAGCTCACGTTCTTCCAAATTTTGGTCATCGTAAATCCCAGATTCGCGCAAGACTTGCTTGAGTTCTGAAATATAGCGAGGGTTGTTCGCAGAATGATAATGAAGTTGTTCAATCACTCGAAGTTCGTTGTTTTCATTCTCATCAAACTTTCGAGTGTATTTTTCATCAAAATTATCTCCAATTACAAAAGGATAATAACGAGCACCACGACCAATCAACTGCTTCTCGGTATTGGTAGTTTTTCCAGCAACAAATCCGTTTTTTGTGGTCTTTCCATCACGGGTGTCATAAAGTCGGACAATGTCGAAAAGATTGAGAACGTCCCAGCCTTCATTAAGCATATCCACGGCAAAAATCGCACGGATTTCATTTGTCGGTTGTTCCAAGGTATTGAGGAGAGTGAGGCTGTCTTTGTTCTTGTTTTTCCCGTCCACTAATAGCAGACGTTCTTTTCGAAAATCTTCCTGAAGCTCTGCAATCAAATCAGCATCAGAAATGCCAATTGTCTCGAAGTAAGCAAACGCTTTTTTTAAGATACTGGATTTTTCTTCCATTTCTGAAACGAGTTCACGTTGTGCTTGAATATCTGCTAGAGTAAGATTTTCGAGCAAGCTTAAAAAAGTATCTAAGTTTTCTTGGCTCTCAGCAATCTTCTGCGATTTGAACATAACCAAAGGTTTCAGATTGATGCCATTTTTTAGCGCTATTTTCTTGCGGTATTGGCTGATGATAATAGCCTGCAACATACGATTATTGACTTCGCCATCCACCAGATGAAAGAGAACATCTTTTGAATATTTATCCAGTCGAAATTCCTTCAAATCATATTTGAAAAGTAAGGATTTTTCGTACTTTTGAGCTAAAGTTGGATTTGTTAGATCAATCGTTGCCGTAAACTCAAAAATACTGGATTTTTTAGCGGTGTTCTGGATAGCTTCAATGGTAGACGTCCAGCTGGTGTTGTCTTTTTTCTCGTTTGTATCCAGTCCAGCATTCAAGTGATGGGCTTCATCCGCGAACATGACAACAGAAATATCCTTGAACTGCTCATAAGACAAACGATTTTCTCGTGGCGTATTCAGGTCTTGGTGAAGTTTTTGAATGGTGGTGAAAACGATATTGATACTATCTTCACGGCTGTCTGAAAAATCCATCACTTCACGAACTGTCACGATTTGCCCGTCCATGACAATCTTTTCCGCAAAAAGGTACTTACCAGAAGAGCTCTCCAAGAAATTATCCTTGGTTTTGGTAAGAATATTGTCGTTATTGACAAAGAAGATGAAGTTTCGCTCGCCTTGCTGGTACTTTTCCAAGATAACCGCTGCCATCAAAAGCGTCTTCCCAGAACCAGTCGCCATGTTGTAGAGGACTTGCTCTGGAATCGCATGATTTTCATCTGTTTTATAGTATAAATATCGTCCAATCGCTTCCTCTTGATAAGGGCGTAAGGGATATTTTAGATTTTTTGTAATATAGTCAGGTAAATCTACTCGAAAGTTCTTGAAGCCAGAGCGACTGACGGTATCATAGGTTTCGTAAATGAAAGGCATGGCTTACTGTTCCTTTCTGTAGAAAGCATGATTGAGCTTTTTATCTTGAGCGGAAACCCCGTAATCAATATCATCAATATCTGAGTAATTCACGTAGAGATTGTTGTTATCGATAATCTCAGACAAGACTTGTTTCTGTTCTGCTAGAGAAAGTTGAGAAAACTCATTTGGCTTCAACTTTTTCGGGTCGATGCGGTAAGACAAGAAAGATGATTTTTTAGCAATTTCAAATAACTCTAACAACTCTTCTGTTGTTGTCGCTTCAAAAATTGAGTTTTTAAAGTATTGAGCATCATTTTTGAGTTCAGCGTAAACAAAACTACCGCCACCAGTCCAGTTAACATCTTTTGAAATACCTGTTGGATCGCCTTTAATAACATTATTCAACCGTTCGACAATTTTATCTTCAATATAATCCATTTGTTCAATTGAAATATAATGTCGTTTCATTTTATGGGCAGTTGCTGCTGTCGAACCTGAGCCCCCAAAGAAATCTAGAACAATATCATTCTCAGAAGTCACATATTCCATTAACATTTTTAACAATTTTTCTGGCTTCTTACCGCTATTAAGGGCAACGCCACCCTCATGTCTAATATTCCCATAGTCACCTGCAAAATCTGCAAAGTTGACAATGGGAAGATATTTTACAGCTTCACCACTTTCAATTTCCGCTTTACGTTCTAATGGCATACCAGAAAACATTTTCCCACGGTTCGCATTTGATTTTTGAGGATTTGTATAATAGCGATAACCTAATCCATCTTCTCCTCGACCATAGACTTTATAAAGTGCTCCATTTCCATCCAGTTCGACTCTCGGTTCAACGATTTTTTGATAAACTTGACCATAACTCATCTTGGAATAAATTGAGCCTGAAATCCAAGTCTCTTTTAAGGCATTCATATCAGGTTCTACTTGAATAAGCTCCCATTCGCCTTTCTTGAAAACACCAACTTTATTTCCATCTATTTCTTCAACGGTTCCTTCCGTAAGCTCTTTTATTTCCCAGATAAATTTATCATCAGTATAAGGAATTGTAGGTGGATATGCTTTGAGATGAGTAGAATCTTTAGCATACATTAGAGTATATTCAATCAATGGTTTAAACAACTTTGCTTCTGCAATTGATTTTTCAGCATATCTAACCTGAAAATTAAACTGTGCAAGGAAGTTTTCTTTACCAAATATTTCATCCATTAAAACTTTGAGATAGGCTTGCTCTTTATCATCAATGGAAATATAAATCGCACCATCTTTAGATATCAACTCTCTTGCTACTTCTAGACGATTTTTCATAAAAGTCAACCAAGTGGAGTGATTGAAACTATCATTGTAATTAAAGCTATCATTACCTGTATTGTAAGGCGGGTCAATATAAATGAGCTTGACTTTCCCAGCAAAACGTTTTTTCAAACTATGCAGAGCAATAAGATTATTCCCCTTGATGATGAGATTATCTGTATCTTTTAACTCTTCCACCTCATGTTCGCCATCTTTGTCGTAGCGCTTGAAGTTGGTTAAAACCTTGTCATCAAGCAGGCGATTGATTTCGGTTGGTGCAAGGGTTTCATTGAAGAAAATCTCTTGACGCTTGGCATCGTCCTTTGTTTGTCCGCCCTCAAGTATGCAATCTTTGTATGGAAAATTCAATACAACATCATTGTTTTCAGACAGGTACTTCTCACCTGTTGCTAAGCCGATTTTAGTTTTATATGCAGTAAAGCTATTTGGTAAGAACTCCTTGTTGTTGAGAAACTGTAAAAAGACATCTTTTTTAAAGACGAGAATACCTGTCTCCAGCTTAGAAAAAAAGTGATTAGAGATTTTTTCATCACTCATCAAGATATTGAGAAGTTCTGAATTATATTGTCTTGCAAGCACTGCTAATTTATTCTTATTGATCACACCTTCCACCATAAAGGTGTCATTTTGTGCCAGAAGGTGTTCCAGTTCTTGTTTCATATAAAGTTTACCTTTCAGTTATAATTTAACGAAGGACTGATAGGATTCCTTTATTATATTCATAATAAAGGAAGGGTACCCTTCGGGTTTTTCAAATTTTTCTGATTCTATTATAGCATATTTTGAGTCAGTTCTCACAATCTTCTTGTTACTTACCGACTCCCAATTTCTTCAAAAAACTAGAGATAGAAGCAAGTTATCTCCTTTTAATAATTTTAAGTTAGATTGGAAGTAAGTTGATGAGAAAAACTTTGAGATTTTTCATGATTCGAGTAACGATAAAATTCCTAAGATGCACTTGTCTGCTTGAATATTCAGATGAAGTAAAATCTTTGAAGGTAGCAATCAACCATATAACCTGTAATATACTTTCCTCAATAATCCACACTCTACAACACCATTGTCTGCCCATATATCGGATTTTTCTCCTCAAGATACTCTTTCAATTCGAATTTGGAAATTTATTTCCAGACTGTAAATTTTACATAAAAAAGCTGGACTTCCTTAACAAACAGAGTAATCCTTCTCGAGTATTAACAAATTAATTAGTAAAGAAATTATGAACGACTATAACGTTAAACAGAATTAGTCAAACTTGGCATGTTTTTACCTCTTTGATTATCAAAATAAAAATAATCCCTTTTCCGCAAAATAATAGTATAATAGATGTAACATTTAGAAACGAGGTAGGCCCATGGCTGTTAAATTTACAAAAACAGATGACTTAGACAAGATGTTTGAAGAATTCGCTAAACTTCCTGATCTTACTCAAGTCACTTTTCCAGATGACAATGATAAAAAAGAAAAAGTTGAGAAGAAAAAATAGATGACACTTTTCCAATCTCTTCCTCCTAGTGTATTACAAGCGGGAGCTATTTTTCTCTCCATCATCATCGAAGCCCTTCCTTTTGTCTTGATTGGGAGTCTCATTTCGGGCTGGATTGAAGTCTATATCACACCAGATAAAGTCACTGAGTTTCTCCCTCGCAATCGTTGGGGGAGGATCTTTTTTGGTACCTTCATCGGCTTTCTCTTCCCATCCTGCGAGTGTGGAATCATTCCGATCATCAATCGTTTTCTGGAAAAAAGGGTACCCAGCTACACGGCCGTTCCTTTTCTGGTGACTGCTCCCATTATCAATCCTATCGTTCTTTTCGCTACCTATTCTGCCTTTGGCAATTCCTTAAAATTTACTTTCTTGCGAGCTCTGGGAGCCATTGTGATTGCTTTGGTGCTTGGGATTTTCCTAGGATTTTTCTGGAAGGAACCCATTCAAAAAGAGAATCCTATCACTTGTCATAAACATGACTTTTCACACTTGACTCCTGCTAGAAAGGTCTTTCAGGTCTTTATACAAGCTATTGATGAGTTTTTCGATATGGGGCGTTACTTGGTCTTTGGCTGTCTCTTTGCGGCTATCGTACAGGTCTATGTCCCAACTCGGATCCTGATCTCTATCAGTGCTAGTCCAGTCCTTGCGATTCTCTTGCTCATGTTTCTAGCCTTTCTCCTCTCGCTTTGTAGCGAGGCGGACGCCTTTATCGGGGCTTCTCTCCTCTCGAGCTTCGGCCTAGCGCCAGTCCTTGCTTTTCTAGTCATTGGTCCCATGCTTGATATCAAAAATCTCCTCATGATGAAACACTATCTCAAAGCGCGCTTCATCTGGCAATTCATGGGCATTGTGACTCTGCTTGTCTTGCTTTATTCTTACATGATGGGGGTGATGTTATGATCCGTTTTATCATTCTACTGGGTTATTTTTCCCTAACTCTGTATCTGCAGCTATCTGGTAAGCTCAGCCACTACATCAATCTCCACTATTCCTATCTAGTCTATATCTCTATGGTCCTTTCTCTTCTGTTAGCTTTGGTGCAATTCTTCATCTGGATTAAGAAAATCAACTCTCACAGCCATTTAGAAAGTCGTCGAGCTAGACGAATCAGCATCCTTTTACTGTCACTACCTCTCTTGATTGGAGTTGCCTTTCCCACAGTAAGTTTGGACTCGAGAACCTTGTCTGCTAAGGGATATCATTTCCCACTTGCTGAGGGAATCAACACAGCCATTCAGGCAAGCGAAGGAACATCCAGTCAATACCTCAAACCCGATACCAGTACCTATTTTTCCAAATCTGCTTATGAAAAGGAAATGAGGGCTACAGCTGACAAATACCTCTCCCAGCCAACCATTCAAGTCACTGATGAAAACTATATGGAGGTCATGGAAGTTCTCTATGACTATCCTCAAGAGTTTGAAGGAAAGAAAATCGAGTTTACAGGCTTTGTTTATAATGATCCTAGCCATCCAGATAGCCAGTTCCTCTTTCGCTTTGGAATCATCCACTGTATAGCCGACTCTGGAGTATATGGACTCTTGACCAAGGGAAACTCACGCCAGTATCCTGACAATACCTGGATTACCGCTAGAGGAACCCTGACACTCCACTACCATAAAGAACTCAAACAAAAACTCCCAACACTAGAGGTTGAGAGTTTCACAAAAGTAGACAAACCAGAAAATCCTTATGTCTATCGCGTGTTTTAATAAAAAGTAGCCTTTTCAGGCTACTTTTTATTATTTAGTAAGTTTCTAACCTCTTGAGCACCAATCTGATCGCCTGCCTTTTCAAAAAGAGCGATAGCTTGTAAAAAATTTTCATGTGATTCTTCAGCATTTTGTATCGAACCAATCTCTCCTAAACCTCTATAGGCACAAGCTTGGGCAATCAAATCATCTGTTTGCAAAGCTTGTTTTAAGGATTGTTCCATATACATGAATGCTTCTACTACTTTCCCTAGCTTTAATCGTAAATAACCTTGCTCATAATTGTTAATAGAAGATTTGAGAGAATCTTCTGTAAAAGCTTCTTCAATAATTTTTTGCTCTCTTTCGATATAGAAAAGGGCCGTTTGAAATTCATTCATTTCACGATAAACCATGGCTAACTGATGATAGCCTATATGTTCATTTTCTAGGTCACTTTTAGTTCGTGCTAAGTCAATGTAACGCTGATAGATACTTAAGCACTCGTTGTAATTTTGTTCTTCAAGATAAATATATCCCATCAAATTTAACAAACTAAAATCTGTGCAAGTTTCCAATGAAAAGTCAGCTTCAACTAATTTTTTAGCCTCATTAATCTTACCCTCAAACAATAAATCCCATGCTTGATTCATACATATCCTCCTGCTTCTTACGTTGTATAGAAAAAAATTGACAAATCGCTATCAGACTTGTATTTTTTCCAAGCTAAACTGAAGCCATAATAATCTTCAAATTCAGGGTGCCAGTCATAATAAAGTGGGACACGACTATACTTTCTCGCTACAACTTCGTCTTCAAATTCTGGCGACTCCCCTGCAGTAATACCAAATTGAAGACCATTTAGTTCCCAAGTATTTCCCCAAACGCTTTCATCAGAGAGAACATCGATCCATCTAGAAGCATCAATATCAAAATCTGCACATAATTCCAGTTCATAGAATCTTCTACAGTTAATCTCTGAAGGTTTTATATAAAGGGCGCTATCAACTTGGTATTTTTTATCTTTGACTTGAATCTGTGTGATTTTCATTGGAATCGGAACTCCATTTAATTCTAACCAGAAATATACTAAAGGAGTTTTGATACTATAATATGTTTGCTGAGAGTTGGGGTTAGCGTTTTTAGAGCAAACATCTAGAATTCTTCCTAACTTTTTTAAATTTCTAAAAACGTTTTTCGAAGTGATTGGGTCGAAATGTGAATACCTACGAATGACACGTTTTAACATTTCAACAGGAAAAGTGATATCCTTTGGTAAGGCATGATACTTGTGTACAACTAAAGCAGTTTTTTCAGTATTTTCCTTCCCTACTGGGACAATAACAGCGTGCCCAATATGGATATTTGGTTCATCGCAGATATAAGTATAGCCATTCCCTCCCTCCTGAAACTCAACCACAACAAGATTTAACTCTTGATCTGGATCAAAGAGAGGCTCTACCTTTTCTACTTCTTGGCGTTCATAAAAAGTAAAGCGGTCTCCATCCCCGTCTTCACCAAAAACCATGAAACTACCACACTCAGGGCACTTCCACATATAAAAGGAAGCTTCAGAAATATCATCATAAGAAATTTTATTATGGTCGTCAGCTTTATTTATGATTTCTTCAAACAACTCATCCGAATAAACTGAATAAGCATTTGGATCAGGCGCTCTATGGTTGTTCATTGCGTGCCCGCATTTACATGTCCATTTCCCCATAAACAACCTCAGTCATGCCCTAATTCTTCAAGGAAAAATTGATTGAGAGCTTTCCAGTCTTTCTTTTTCTCTGTAACACTTTGAACGTAAGTATCCAGTTCTTGGATATTATCTAAAATATAATCTTGAATTGGCATTATCGGATCAATTTCCATACCTTCAGGCCCATTTATCTTAATGTCTAGCAATCTTGAAACATGCTCCTGCATTTGAGACGGAAGTAATTCTTTGACCAAATCATCAAACAAAATCGGTGGAACAGAATGGTATTTTTCAATCCAGCGACAGGCTAAAATAGGACGCAGCGCATAGAAATACTTTTTAGGTTTGACCTTGTCTCCTGAAAGATACTTATTTGTTTGAGTTCTTGCAGTGTTCAAGTAATGGTGGAGCATTTTTTTCTCAGAAAAATACTGGTTGGCAAGTGGACGTATGCGCTCAATAAAATCCGTTTGTTGATAAACAATTGGTGACTGTAACCATTCAAATAGTGTAGGATTAGACTTATAAAGGAGTTTTAAAGTCTTGTCTAAATCCCAGCCACTCACGTCCCAAGTATCGTCAATTGGTAGCTCGATAACATCACGCTGTTCATTCAAACGGAGATAAAAATCCTGCTTGTGTTTGTAGATAAATCGCACATCAAAGTCACTATCAGGAGACTCAAATCCCCAAGCACGACTACCAGACTCAATAGCCCACAAAACTTTGACATCGAAATCACGCTCAATTTCTGCTAATTTTTCCGGTACCAGAACATTCATTTCTTCTTGCGTTTGCATTTATAACCTCTTATTATTTATGCTGCTTCTCCAGCTCGATCATTAATGAGTTCAATTGTTTGGACAATATTACGAAGTATAGGGAGTTGGTGTTGAAAGAGTAGTTGAACTGAACCATACGATTTAAACGGTTCTTGTGTTAAAACTTTGGTCTCCAAGCAACCATTCTCTACAATGTAATCTACAATCAATTTCACAAAGGAAATCTGCTTGGCATTGAGACTCTCATCCGATAAAAATTTAGAAAAAACTTGATTGGCAGCCTCTCTATCTAAACCAATAATCTCACGAACCAATCTAGGAATTGCCTTATTTTCATAATGTTGTTGGTAATCTGACTTGCTACCTAATTTTTCCCATAGCAATGTTTCAAGTGCAAGTAAATCTTGAGAGGTCAATTTTTCATTATGGTATAACTTAGAAATTGCTTCATCATCTAGATGAGTTTTCAAATAATGTTCAACTTTTTCATTATAAGATCGCAGGTCATTGACTTGTAAATATGGCTTAGTATCATGGACAGTGGAAAGAATGTGATCATCAAAATTGACATAATAGACTTTTCGGCTCGTTTTATCTAAGAATTGCAATAAATCTCTTAGAGAAAGGCGGATTTTTTCAAGTTCAGACAAACTAACTTCTTCCCAAAATTCAGGTTCTTGTACTTTCCTGATAATTTCAGCCTGTGCAAAAACTTGTGATATATTGCCAACCCTGGCAAGAGCTTTAGCTGTTTTCATAACTTGAGATATATGGGCAGTTGCTGGCTTAGCCAACAGTTGTCCTAACTGTATCTGAAACAACCATAAATCAAATCGTCTCGCCATCTCATCCCCTTTATTTTCTTCAAAAAGAAGAGGAGAAAGATTTTTCTGGATTGTTTCACTTGTAACGGTCGTTAGATTTTGCCAATTTTCCAACTTTCTGTAAGTATAAACTGTATCTAAGACCATACGAACCCTAAAGTCTAACTCATTTAAGCTCACCATACGTCCGTGAAGTTCTGTTACGAGTTGTTGACGGTATTCTCTAGCAAACTGATTATCTTGATAATGAAGTCCCTGCAATTCTCGAATCAAGTCCACCTTGATGTTAAACAAACGTTGAGTCAGAGAAACAATGTGACGACCATCTCCTTCTCTTGGATCAGCTTTGAAATATTCAAAATTATCGCCATAATCAAATACCAAGAAATTTTCCTTATCCTGCTCAGGGCCAAATAAATCTTTACAAAGACGGGTTCCACGGCCAATCATCTGCCAAAACTTGGTTTTAGAGCGCACTTTCTTGAAAAAGATTAAATTAACAACCTCAGGTACATCAATACCTGTATCCAACATATCAACAGAAATTGCGATTTGAGGGGGCTTCTCCTTAATTTTAAAATCATCAATTAAGGTTTGATAATGTTTAATGCTATAATCAATCACTTGAGCATAATCGCTTCCTTTTTCAGGATAGCGTTCGTTAAAAATATCTCTGATGTATTCAGCGTGTCGATGGTTCTTAGCAAAGATAATGGTTTTACCAATTTCGTCACCTGAAGCTGTCTGAATTCCCCTTGTCATTAGTTCATCTAGAACAATTTTGACTGTTTTTCTATTGAAAATAGAGGTATTAAAAT
This sequence comes from Streptococcus oralis, assembly GCA_963515155.1. GTDB lineage: Bacteria > Bacillota > Bacilli > Lactobacillales > Streptococcaceae > Streptococcus > Streptococcus oralis_CW. The sequence continues at coordinate 430,176 of CAUPXG010000001.1, forward strand.
CCTCAGGATCAATATCTTTCTCAGAACTACCATCTTCAAATTGGCTATCAAAATATTCTTTTTCGTCTTGGGATAAATCATCGTAATGTAGACCATCCGTTGGTAGTTTTAACTTAGTTTCAATCGAATGATAAGCTACTAAATAACCATCTTTTACAGCCTCTTCCAAATCGTATGCGTATGTTGGAACGCCATTCTCCAAGTTAAAGAAACTATAGGTATTTTTATCCAAATCTTGACGCGGAGTGGCAGTTAATCCTACAATTCTTGCATCAAAATAATCAAAAATTGATTTGTATTTCTGATAAATAGAACGGTGAGATTCATCAATTATGATGAGATCAAAGTGCCCAACTGTAAAGGGGCGTTGATTTACTTCTTCTTGATCGCTGATCGCTCCTATCATAGTTGGATAGGTTGAAAAAACCATACGACTAGATCGAGCACTATCTTTATCCTCTAAGAAATTACAAACTGAAAGATCTGGAAGTAATTTCCTAAACGAATCATAAGCTTGCTTAACTAGGGAAGTTCTATCAGCTAAAAAAAGAACATTTTTTACCCAGTTATGACGCGAAAGGATATCAACTAGGGAAACCGCTGTACGGGTTTTCCCAGACCCAGTTGCCATGACCAAGAGTGCCTGTCTCCGATTATTGGAGAATGCTTCACAGACACTTGTAATCGCATGTTTCTGATAATGACGTCCAGAAATGTCGTCCTTAATTTTACTAGAAATATCCTCGAGTGGTTTTTGCAGGTGACGTCTGTCCATCAAAAGTTGCAACTCTTCTTGAGAGTAGAACCCTGCAATCTTCCGACGATTAACACCATCAAGTATGTAGTGCATTAAACCATTAGTAATAAAGCAAATTGGCCGATAGCCGATTTGTTTCTCTAGAGCTTCAGCATATTCCTTGACCTGAACCTCCCCTACTTCTGGATTCACAGATGCCTTTTTGGCCTCAACAATTGCTAGAATTTTCCCATTTTTACCATAAAGGACATAGTCACAATATCCAGTTCCTTTCCCATGCTTCAAACCATGAACATCTACCTCAACACGACAGTTTTCTTCAAATGTCCAACCCGCTAAACGAAGATCGATATCAATAAAGAGTTTTCTTGTCTCTGCTTCAGATAGTTGATCGATATGGAAAGATACATCTTGCCGTAGAGCTGCTGTTTCACGTTTTTCAGTATAAGTCTCTTGAATTGCTAGGGACTGACTAGCCATCTGTTCATCGAAATCAGGAAGAACTGGCAAACTGTTTTGTAATTTCGCCATAGATTGTGGCGTTTCTCGAAACTTGATGTTTGCTGAAAGTGGCAATAACTGCTCGTCGAAATAACGCTCCACAAACTCGTTACTGTAGCAATAATCAATAAAATTGACAAATTGATACAAATGATGCAAAGCCAAAATCGCTTCTCGTTCCTTAATTTCTCCACCATGTGCAGCATGATTTCCCCATCGAATTAAAAGAACAATCTGCCTATGGAGCTCAGGATCCACAATCTCTCTAAAATCATCATCCCATACCAAAGAAGATAAGGTGGCACGATAGGGAGCTTCTAAATATGAATCGTGACTATATATCCAATGAACAGCCTGCTCCAAAGCACGGCGTGCCATAAAAGCAGTAGCTACAGTAGATGTCGCGATCATATTCTCAGCTTCTATACAAGGCTTTGAAAAAGATTCATACTCTTCGTTATTTAAAAGAAAATCAAAATTTCCCATTTTTCTCTCACTTTGAATAAATAGATACCTATATTATACTAGATTTCAAGCTATTTCTCCACAGTTTTATAACTATCCCACAAGCAAATTGTGATTTGTCGACCTGAGCTACAAATTCTGCGAATTCGTTTTGGAGGGAAAGAGGGGGGAGGGGGACAGAAATATCTTGTAATTCCTTTGCATTTATATTAGCTTGATTAACAGCACCTTTCGCGCTGTTCCTTAGAAACTTCTTTGTACTAGGAAAGTTTAAAAATTCGGATAGATATCTAGAGTTTAAAATATTATTATTTGTTCTAATACGAATAATGTAACCTGCAATAACCATATCAAAATTTAATTCATAAATACATGTTTTCCCAACTAATTCAATACTATTTGTACGATTAAATAGTACATCCCCTTTTCTTACTACATACTTTTCTAAGTCTTTCTCTGGAATATCTATATATTTTAAATTCTGTATATTCAACTTACCATCTTCAGTTATATTATTCATTCTTAAATATCCATATTTACCATTAAGAGTGGCTGGTAAACTAGTACCATATCGGACTTCTTCAACTAATTCTCCTAGTCTTTTCAATGAAAAGTCATTTAATATAAACATCTCGTTAAATCGGGATTTTACAAGGTCGGCAAGTTTCTCTATTTGTTTGTTTCGAATTAAGATTAGGTGTTCTAAATCATAAATAGTCTGAGCGATCTCTTTTTGAATTGTTATGTCAAAATCAGGTATTATAATCTTACTTAAAGATTGTCTGGTAATTTGTGGTTGTGCTGATCCAGTTATAACATCATTAAAACCACGATATTGAAGAAAGTAATATAAAAAATCTATCATGATTACTGATTCATCTAAGTCATCAAGTGCCATAGAGTTTCCAGTAACGTAAGAATAGGGCAGTGATTTATTTACTGTACCACAAGTCGCACCACGACAAGTTATACAAAGTGTAGGTTTCTCGTGATTATAATCAGAAAAGTAACCGATTATCCCATTTGCACCAAAAACTGGATATCCATCTTTAACTAATTCATTAGTTGAAATGGTTTTCCACTGTTTAGGTTTACACACATCAATTAATTTCACGCAACCACCTCCTCGAAATATCGGGATTTGCATTTAAGAGATGAATTTTTGGTGTGAGTGTTTAACATTGCTTTGATTAACCATGGCATAGGCAAGGGTTGTATCAATTTTGCTGTGACCTAGCAGTTTTTGGACTTGTTCAATAGGCATTCCTTTATCAATAGCCTTTGTCGCTAAAGTTCTTCTGAATTTATGTGGATGAACCTTTTGAATTCCAAGCTTTTGACCTAACTTTCTTAAACGAATCTCAACACCAGCAATTCCAAGTCTCTGAGCTTTCCCAACTAACGTTACAAAAAGAGCAGAATGGTTATCTTTTCTATCATTGAGATAGTTTCTCAAATGAATTTTCGTACGAGCATCAAAATATACTGGTCTCTCCTTTTTACCTTTCCCAAATACAACACATTCACGATTTTCAAAATCAATATCAGATCGATTCAACTGGACAAGTTCACCTACACGCATACCTGTTGATGCTAGTAGATCTATCATTGCCAAATCTCTTAAATTTTCACAATTATCTCTCATAATTTCGAGATGTTCATCCGTATAAGTTTCTTTCACAGTTTGTTCTGTTTTAATTTTTTTTATCCTTCTAATAGGATTTTTGATGATATATTCCTCTTGCTCAAGCCAAGCAAAAAAAGAGGACAATATACGCCGAATATTGTCCAAATTCGCCTTACTACAATCCTTTTCAGACTGATAATTTGCTAGATAACTTCTCAAATCATCGGTTGTCAGTTGTGTCACAGACTCCTTAATATAATGAAACAAATTTTCAATTGTTCTCTGATAATAACGTATTGTTTTTGCACTACAGCCCTCCACCTGCTTAGCAGTGATGAATAATTGCAACAGATTATTATTAGAGTGCTTCTGCTTCTTTTTTCCATCCACTAGATGGCGCTCTAAACTCTCTCGCAATGCTAGTAATTGTTCATTATTTAAAAGGGGTAACATTTCTTGTATGATAATTGTAATTTTTGATTCCATAAATTCTCACTTTCATTATTACTCATCAATAAAAAGAGACAATATCAGTTTCTGCATTACAGAATTCTAATATTGTCTGTTTATTTTCTAATACTCATTCAAATCCAACATACTAGCTTATTTTTTCTCTGACAGAATGTTCAGAAACCCATTTAGAATAGCTTATCATTTTTTCATCAGTTAAAGCTTCTACCGCTATAGTCACGCACATATCAACCGCTTCTTCCACGGAAACAAAAAAATGATAACCATTTAATTGTAAAAACTTCACCAAAACAAAGAAAGCTGTTCGTTTATTGGCGTTGGCAAAGACATGCTTCTTTATCAATTGAACAAATAATATTGTTGCTTTATCAAAAATTGTTGGATAAAGAGGCTTGCCAAAAACAAATTGTTCTGGTAAGTTCACAATCATATTTAACGCTGAAGGACTAACTGTTTTAATTTGCTCATTTGGAGAATACCGTTGAATTACTAAAGCATTGATTTTTTCAATTTGCTTTTCTGTTAAATAGACTGTCATTTTTCCACCAAAGCTTTGAAAACATCGTCGTATTCATCAAAAATTGTATCCAATTTCAAGTTAAAGGCATCATCAGATACATAAGAAACTTGATGACCCAATTCTTCAGGGGTAAAGATAATTTCACCACTTGGTAACAATTTCGCTTCGTATTTAACACCACTTGGAATATTGAACTCGCTTGGAATCGTAATGGTGATTGAATTTCCTTGCTTTCTTGTTTTTACTGCCATCTGATTTCCTCCTTTGAAGTATTATAACAAATAATTACGGTAATTACAATGATAGTGTAAAACTGCTATTTCATCTAGAATCTTAACCGAAATACTCCTGCATAAGTGATTTTTTCAATGTTTCCAATTCTTCCAGAGATTTTTGAATTGCCAATTGTGATTTGTCGACCTGAGCTACAAATTCTGCGAATTCGTTTTGGAGGGAAA